>JBASAE010000215.1:0-5480 GCA_049654285.1 Microbacterium sp. | reverse complement strand
GGGTGGACAGCACCGTCCCCACCGGGATGCTGACGGCCAGCAGGAGGAGCAACAGCCGGTAGCCGAGCAGGACACCACGTTCCCGGTCGCTGACGACCGCGTGGCGGGAGGCGTCGACGGCGAGTCCGAGAGCGATCACCAAGGCGGCGGAGCCGCCGTACACCGCTGCGGGAGCGGCAAGCAGGGTGCCGGCGATGACGGCGAGACTGCCGGCGTTCCAGCACGCGAGCTGGGCCCAGCCGTGCCAGCTCGGGAGGGAGGCGCGCTGCCAATGCCGACGGGCGGAGGCCATGGCGCTCTGGGCGACGCCGACGACCAGCACCAGGTACGCGGCGAGCCAGCTGCCCTTGGCGAGGTCGAGCGGACCGGTCACCGCGGCGACGAGCCCGCCGAGGATCACGGCTGCGAGGCCGAAGAGGCGCATCGCCGTAGCGGGCCGGGCGCCGGTGGAGGAGTTCACGATGCGAATCTATCCCGCTCGTCCGACGTCGTGGTCCCCCGCCGTCGACGGCGGGGCATGGCGCTCGATACGATGATCGTTCCGCCGTCGTGAGGAGCAGCATGCGCCCGTATCTGGACAAGGTCGCCCCGGAGGCCTGGAAGGCCGCGTCCGCCTACTCGGCCGTGATCGCCGATGCGGCCGCGCAGCGCGGTCTGTCTGCCGCCGAGAGCGAGTTCATCAAGGTGCGTGCCTCGCAGCTCAACGGATGCGAGTTCTGCCTCGATCTGCACTCCCGGGAGGCGCGGGAGGCGGGCATCCCGCAGCAGAAGCTCGACGTGCTGCCCGCCTGGCGGGAGTCCGCGCTGTACTCCGAGCGGGAGAAGGCCGTGCTGGCCGTCGCGGAGGCGGCGACCCGCGTACCCCTGAGCGAGAACGCCGAGGCCGACCTGGCGGCGGCGCGCGGCGTCCTCGGCGACGACACGTTCGCTGCGGCGGAATGGGTGGCGCTGACGATCAACATGTTCAACCGGATCTCGATCCTCAGCCGGCATCCCGTGCGTGAGCGCGATGCCGAGGGGAAGCTGATCCGCTGATCGCGGACCGACCCGTCCCGCCCGCCGCGGTCACCGTGCCGCGGTGAGGCGGATGGCGTTGGCCCAGGGGTCCTCGAAGGCAAGGGTCCTGCCGTCGTCGCGCGTGGCGATGCCGAAGTGGGTCATGCGTTCGGAGACCGCGCCGAGGTCGTCGGGAGTGGGGACGATGATGTCGACCTGCCCGAGTCCGAGCGCCGGGACGCGTCGACCGGCGCCGGCGCTGCGCCAGGTGTTCATCGCCATGTGGTGGTGATAGCCGCCGGCGCTGACGAACAGGGCCTGCCCGCCGAGCTCGGCGGTCGCATCGAAGCCGAGCCGCGCCACGTAGAAGTCACGCGCCGCGGCGACGTCGCCGACCGAGAGGTGCACGTGGCCGACGACCGCACCGCCGATCATCGGCTGTGCGACGGCGCCCTCGGTGAGGTGCTCGCGCAGGAAGGCGTTCGGGTCGAGGAAGAGCGTGTCCATCTCGACGCGACCGTGCGTCCAGCTCCACTCGGTGCGATCACGATCCCAGTACAGCTCGACGCCGTTTCCCTCCGGGTCGTCGAAGTAGAACGCCTGGCTGACCAGGTGGTCGGCGCTGCCGGTGAAGGTGCCCGGCGCGCGGCGCGCGACCGAGTTCAGGGCGGCGGCGAGCGCCGCGCGCGACTCGAAGAGGATGGCGGTGTGGAACAGGCCCGCCGAGCGCGGGGCCGCGCGGCGCAGCTCGGGGCTGTGCTGGAGGGTCACGACCGAGGTCGCGCCTCTCCCCAGCACGACCCGGTCGCCGTCCGCGGCGAGCACCTCGAGCGTCACGGCATCGCGGTAGTACGCCGTCATGCGGTCCAGGTCGGCGACGAGCAGCGTGACCCCGCCCATGGCCGTGTCCGCCGCGAGCCTATCCGGGGTCGGGGTTGCGCTCATGGCAGGGAGAACGAGCGACGGGAGGCTTTCATTCCGAGGTTCCGTGGACGTCGACGTGATACATTGCAGCTCTAGGTACATAGAACTGCGAGGTATGACATGAGGATCGGCAAGGATCTGGTCGCGGCCGCCGCGACCCCGCTCGTGCTCGGCATCCTCGCCGAGGGCGAGTCGTACGGCTACGCGCTCCGGCAGCGGATCGGCGAGCTGTCCGAGGGGCGGCTCCAGTGGAGCGACGGGATGCTCTATCCGCTGCTGCATCGACTGGAGCGGCTCGGGCAGATCGAGTCGGCCTGGGCCTCGTCGCCCGCGGGACGCCCGCGCAAGGTCTACCGGCTGAGCACCGACGGCACGGCGGCGCTCGCGGAGCACCGACGGCAGTGGGGTGTCGTCAGCGACGCCCTCGCCCGTGTCTGGAACGACCGCGCGCCGCAGGTCGCGCCCGGTCCGGCAGGAGCCTGAGATGGATGCCTCACACTCCCCCGCCGAGACGGGGAACCAGGACGCGCTCGATGCGCGGATCTCGGAGTGGCGCCGGTACGTCCGGCGCCGGGATGCGATCGGCGCGGACGTCGACGAGCTCGAAGCGCATCTGCGAGACCAGATCGACGATCTCATGGCATCCGGCCGGCTGTCCGCCGATGAGGCGTTCCTCGTCGGCGTCGGCCGGCTGGGCCGGCTCGACGACCTGTCGCGCGAGTTCGCCCGGGAGCATTCGGATCGGCTGTGGAAGCAGCTCGTGCTGCCTGCGCCGGCGCATCGTGGCGGCGCAGGTCTGATCCTGTGCCTCGTCCTCGCGGTGGTGGGCGCGATCCTGGTCAAGCTCCCGGCGCTGTTTGCGGCCGGACCGGAGGCGCTTGTGCGCAACGCCGCCGTTCTCGCGCTCGCGGCGCCCGCCACCTACTTCCTCATCCGCCGCAGCGCCTCCTGGGCCGTCATCGGCATCGTCGCGGCGTCGTTCGTCGTGACCGCGCTCCTGCTGAACCTGTATCCGTTCGCGCTGGGGGCGGATACGTTCTGGCTCGCCGCCGCCCATGCCGCAGTCGTGCTGTGGCTCGTGGTCGGCGTCGCCTACACAGCCGGGTCCTGGTGGCTGCGCGGCATGGACTTCGTGCGGTTCACCGGCGAATGGGTGGTCTACATGGCGCTGCTCGCGCTGGGAGGCGGCGTCCTCGCGGGACTCACCGTGGGCGTGTTCTCGGCGGTGGGGGCCGATGCCTCCCCGTTCGTCTTCGAATGGCTCGTGCCCTGCGGAGCGGCGGGGGCGGTCGTCGTCGCGGCGTGGCTGGTGGAGGCGAAGCAGTCCGTCATCGAGAACATCGCGCCGGTGCTGACCAAGGTGTTCACCCCGCTGTTCACCGCTCTACTGCTGGCCTTCATCGTGGCATCCGGCGTGCAGCTCGCCTCGGGATCGCTCGTCGACGGCAGCCGCGAGGTTCTGATCGTGTTCGACGCCGTACTGGTGATCGTCGTCGGCCTGCTGCTCTACGCGATCTCGGCACGGGGGTCGGACGCCCGCCCCGGCTGGTTCGACACGCTGCAGCTCGTGATGGTGTGTGCGGCGATCGTCGTGGACGTCGTGGTGCTGTCGGCGATGATCGGGCGGATCAGCGCCTACGGCTCCACCCCGAACAAACTGGTGTCGCTCGGGCTGAACCTCATCCTGCTGGTCAACCTGGTGGGATCGCTGTGGCTGCAGGCGGGCTTCGCCCGAGGACGCGCGTCACTGGCCCCGCTGGAGCGCTGGCAGACGGCGTTCCTGCCGGTGGTCCTGCTCTGGGCGACACTGGTGGTGGCGGTGCTCCCGCCGCTGTTCCGGTTCGCCTGAGCGGCCCTCGTCAGCCGAGGCGCGGGGCGACCTCGGCGATCTGCTCGAAGACGGTCTGGTCGGCGGCGAACTCAGTGGCGGGGATCGGCCAGTGCACGACGAGCTCGGTGATCCCGGCATCCTGATAGGCCCGGGCGGTGTCGACGAACGCGTCCACGCTGTCCAGCAGCCGGTCCGCGGTGAATCCGGTGAGCAGGATCCGTTCGATGCCCGCCGGATCCCGACCGGCCTCCGCGCATGCCCGTTCGAGCCGCGAGACCTGCGCACGGACCAGGGCGCGCGACTCGGCGGCGGTGTCTCCGCCGCCCGTCGTCACCCAGGCCCGCCCATATCGGGCCGCCAGCCGGTATCCGCGGGGCCCGGTCCCCGCGATGGCGAACGGCACGCGTGGACGCTGCACGGTCCCCGGGATGTTGCGCGCTTCGTGCGCACGGTACGCCCCCTCGTCCTGGGTGACGACGGGCTCGGTGAGCAGGCGGTCGAGCAGCACGGTGAAGTCCTCCAACCGGTCGGCCCGCTCGCGGGCGGTCCAGGCGTCCTGACCCAGCACCGTCGCGTCGAAGCCTGTGGTCCCCGCTCCGAGCCCGACCGTGATCCGTCCATCCGAGAGGTCGTCCAGCGTCATGACATCCTTCGCGAACAGCACGGGTTCACGGTAGTTCGGCGAGGTGATGAGGGTGCCGAGCCGGATCCTGGACGTGGTCACGGCGGCCGCGGCGAGCGTCGGCACCGCGCCGAACCACGTCCTGTCCCGGAAGGAACGCCAGGACAGGTGGTCATAGGTGTAGGCGGCGTGGAACCCGAGGTCGTCCGCCGCACGCCACACGGCGGCAGCCTCGCCCCAGCGCCATACGGGGAGGATGCAGGTGCTTGTGCGCATGAGGCCAGGCTACTCAGCCGGGATATCACAGCGTTGGGCGCGCTGCAGCTCCGTCGCACGACCGCTCAGGAAAGTCGCGGTTCAGAGCGGTCGACATGGTGCTGGCATCGCCTACGATCGCAGGGACAGCCTACGATCGCAGGACAGATTGAAAGAGGCAGAGAGGAACACCGTGGAGGAGCACTACGCCGAGCAGCCCTCCGTCGACGACCTGGTCATAGGCGATGTGCTGCGGGCGCTGGGGGACCCGGTGCGCCAGCGGATCGTGGCCGTGCTCTCCGACGGAGAGTTCCACCCCTGCCGAGCCGAGGAGTTCGGTGTGCCGCTTCACAAGTCCACGCTGACCCACCACTTCAAGGTGCTGCGTCAGTCCGGACTCACCCAGCGTCGGGTCGTCGGCCGTGATCACGCCGTGCGATTGCGCATGGATGACCTGGACCAGCAGTTTCCCGGGCTCCTCTCGGCCGTGCTCCCTGCGCTCACCTCCGAAGGCAGGTGACCAGGCGGATTCTGCGGGTCACCGCCGTCGTGCGATCAGTCGATGCGCCGCCTCGGCTGAGAGAAGGCCGGCCAGCAGGAGCACCACACCGACCAGGCTCAGCCGATGCGCGCCGACCAGTGCGACCCCGAGCGCGCCGGTGAGCCCCGACAGTGCGACCGCCAGATAGAGCGCCGCAGCATTGAGCCCGACCGTCAGCGCGGAGTCTCCCGGGGAGATACGGATGAGGCGGTGCTGTTGCGGGACCAGCACTGCCCAGGCGGCAAGTCCCCAGACTGCGGTCGCGATCATGGCGCCCACGGCGCTGTCGATCAAGAAGGGCAGAAGGGCGA
>JBASAE010000214.1:0-1995 GCA_049654285.1 Microbacterium sp. | reverse complement strand
CACCAGCTCGGCGTCGACCTTGCTCTCGAAGTTGTGCAGCGGCGCGATGCCGACGCCCTCGTTCTCGAGCGTGCCGATGTACGGCTCGCCGCTGAACTTCCCCTTCGAGCTCTCCATGACCGCCTCGTAGGTCGAGACGTCCATGGCCTTGAGTACCGAGGTGAGCACGAAGTCCGCCGTGGTCGGGTCGGTGTTGAACAGGTCGGCGTCGGCGCCGATCAGCGCGATGTCCTTACCCGAGTCCTTGATGGCCTGCAGACCCGACTGGTAGATCGGACCGCCGACCGGGAACAGCACGTCGACGCCCTGGTCGATGATGTTCGTCGCGACGGTCTTGGCCTCCTGGTTGGCCTCGAAGCCGCCGGTGAAGGAACCGGTCTTGCCGTCCCAGCCGATGACCGCGACGCTCTTGCCGTTCTCCTTGTTGAAGTAGTCGACGCCCTGCTTGAAGCCGTCCATGAAGATCGTCACGGTCGGGAACTCCATGCCGCCGTAGGTGCCGACCTTGCCGGTCTGCGAGTAGCCGGCCGACAGGTAGCCGGCGAGGAACGCGGCCTCGGCGGTGTTGTAGAGCAGCGGCTTGACGTTGTCGGGCTTGTTGTCGCCGCCCGCGTCGTCGATCAGGATGAAGTCGGTGTCGGGGTTGGCGGTCGCCGCCTCGACGGTCGCCGCCGAGAGGGCGAAGCCGACGGTGACGATGACGTTGCAGCCGTCGCTGATCATGTTGTCGATGTTGGGGCCGTAGTCGGTCTCGGCGTTCGACTCCGCCTTCTTCAGCGGCACGCCGATCTCGTTGGCGGCCTTCTGCGCGCCCTCGAAGGACAGCTGGTTGAACGACTTGTCGTCGAAGCCGCCCATGTCCGAGACGATGCAGGTCTGGAAGTCGGACGCGGCGGGCTTCTCCGTGTCGCCGCCCGCGGGCTTCGTGTCCGGCGCCTGGCCGCAGCCGGCGAGTGCGAGGACGACGCCGGCAGCGATCGTGGCGCCGAACAGCTTCTTGGTCGTTGAGAACTTCAACGTGGCCTCCCTGAACGATTCCGCGGCCATCGCGGATCCGATCCAAGTTATCCAGTGTTACGGCGTGTTGCCCGCGGCCCTGGGGAATGGTTACAAACCTGCAATGATGCGCCCGCGGTTCCTTGGACACACTCGCAGATCATGCGCATCGGCGCATCGCGCCATGCGCATCAGAGCACGTCGCCGCGCCCCGTGAGCTTGAGCGATTCGACGACGCCCTTGACCCGCTGCGCATGCTCGACCGTGGTGACCAGCAGCGCGTCCGGGGTGTCCACGACGACGATGTCCTGCACGCCGACCAGGCTGATCACGCGCTCGGTCTGCGACACGAGGATGCCGCTGGCCGCATCGGTCAGCACCCGGGCCTTCGGCCCCAGCACCGCGAGGTCGTTCTTGCGCCCGTGCGTGATGAGCTTGGTCAGCGAGGCGAAGTCGCCCACGTCGTCCCAGTCGAAGTGACCAGGCACGACCGCGAGGCGCCCACGCTCGGCGGCCGGCTCGGCGACGGCGTAGTCTATGGCGATCTTCTTCAGCCCCGGCCAGATCCGGTCGACAGCCGGCCCACGCAGCTCACGGTCGTCCCAGGCCTCGGCGAGCTCGAGGAGCCCGGCGTGCAGCTCGGGCTCGTTCAGCGCGAGCTCGTCGAGGAGCACGCCGGCCCGTGCGATGAACATGCCCGCGTTCCACAGGTAGGAACGATCGGCGAGGTATCCCCTGGCGGTCTCGAGATCGGGCTTCTCCACGAACCGCTCGACCAACGCCGCCTCGCGGGCGCCGTCGACGACGAGCTCCTCGCCGCGCCGGATGTAGCCGAAGCCCACCGCGGGCTCGGTCGGGGGGATGCCGATCGTGCAGATGTACCCCTGGCGCGCCACCTCCACCGCGTCACGCACCGCGAACTCGAACACCCGGGTGCCGCGGATCACGTGATCCGCGCTGAACGAGCCGATGATCACGTCGGGCTCGCGTCGGTGCAGC
>JBASAE010000213.1:0-1868 GCA_049654285.1 Microbacterium sp. | reverse complement strand
CCCGAGGGGTCGGTCGTGCCGATCGGCTGGATCGAGGTCGGCGATCCTGCGCAGCTGCTCTCCCCCGACCGTGACGAGGCGATCGCCGCCCTGCAGCCCGAGCTGGACTTCCCCGGCTACGTGTTCGGCGTCGACCGGGACACGCCCGACCTGATGGTGCAGCTCACCGAGCGCTACGCCCGCTCCCTCGCCCGCCACGCCGACGATCGGCCTGTTCCCGACTGAGAGACGATCGATGGGGCGCGAAAGCGAGGAATCCCTCGGGGGATCCATGCTTTCGCGCCCCATCGGTCACCGGTGAACCAGGCGACTGTGAGCTGGTCGTCGAGACTAGATGACGCCCTGGGCGAGCATCGCGTCCGCGACGCGCTCGAAACCGGCGATGTTCGCGCCCATGACGTAGTCGCCGGGAGCGCCGTACCGCTCCGCGGCGCGGAACGAGGCGTCGTGGATGTCGGCCATGATGTCGCGCAGCTTCTGCTCGCTGTCGGCGAAGTTCCAGCGCTGACGTGCCGCGTTCTGGCTCATCTCCAGTGCGGAGGTCGCCACGCCGCCAGCGTTCGCGGCCTTGCCGGGCGCGAACAGCACGTCGGAGTCCTGGAACACGCCCACGGCCTCGGGGGTCGACGGCATGTTGGCGCCCTCGGCGACGGCGCGCACGCCGTTCGCCACCAGCATCCGCGCGGACGCCTCGTCGAGCTCGTTCTGCGTGGCCGACGGCACCGCGATGTCGACCGGCACCTCCCAGACGTTGCCGCCCTCGATGAACCGGGCGCCGGGCCGGCGGTTCGCGTACTCGACGATGCGGCCGCGCTCGACCTCCTTGATCTGCCGCAGCAGGGCGAGGTCGATGCCGGCGTCGTCGAGCACATAGCCGGAGGAGTCGGAGGCGGTCACCGCGCGCGCGCCGAGCTGCTGCGCCTTCTCGATCGCGTAGATCGCGACGTTGCCCGAGCCGGAGACCGCGACGCGCTTCCCCTCGAGGGTCTCGTCGTGCACGGCCAGCATCTCCTGCACGAAGAACACCGCGCCGTAGCCGGTGGCCTCGGTGCGCACCTGCGCACCGCCCCAGCCGATGCCCTTGCCGGTGAGGATGCCGGACTCGTGCCGGTTCGTGATCTTGCGGTACATCCCGAACAGGTAGCCGATCTCACGGCCGCCCACGCCGATGTCGCCCGCGGGCACGTCGGTGTGCTCGCCGATGTGCCGGAACAGCTCGTTCATGAACGACTGGCAGAAGCGCATCACCTCGGCGTCGCTCTTGCCGTGCGGGTCGAAGTTCGATCCGCCCTTGCCGCCGCCGATGCCCTGTCCGGTGAGGGCGTTCTTGAAGATCTGCTCGAAGCCGAGGAACTTGATGATCGAGATGTTCACCGACGGGTGGAAGCGCAGGCCGCCCTTGTACGGGCCGAGCACCGAGGAGTACTGCACACGGTAACCGCGGTTCACCTGCAGCGTGCCGGAGTCGTCGATCCACGGCACCCGGAAGATGATCTGCCGCTCCGGCTCGACCAGACGTTCGAGCACGCCCTGCTCGACGTAGGCGGGGTGCCGCTCCAGCACCGGTCCGATCGAGTGGAGCACCTCGTGAACCGCCTGGTGGAACTCCGGCTCGTTCGGGTTGAGCGCGCGAACGCTGTCGAAGACCGGCTGGGCGGCGGCGGAGAGGGGGTGGAATTCGGCGGTGGTCTCGGTCACGCGGGTGCTTTCTGATACGGGGGATGGGGATGCGAGCGATCGTGTCGCGCGATACTTCGCCGGATCAGGCGCGAGACAACACTTTACCCCGCTCGCTAGGGTGTCCTAGCATCTGCGTCACACGGACCGGCGAAGACACGCGCGGATCGGGCTCACCCGGTGTTCTGCAG
>JBASAE010000212.1:0-2746 GCA_049654285.1 Microbacterium sp. | reverse complement strand
CGAGGAGATCCCCTTCGATGTCGCGAGCATCCGCGACTATCCGGACCCCACGGGGAAGCTGAGCAACTGGCCCGCCGTCTACGCGATCAACGACCGACGCGACGTCTACGTGGGCGAGACCGGAAACGCACTGCTCCGGATGACGCAGCATCGGCGTGATCCGAAGAAGCAGCATCTCGACGTCGCGCGGATTCTGCTCGATGACACCTTCCACCGCTCCGCCTGCTACGACCTGGAATCGCTTCTGATCCAGTGGTTCTACTCCGATGGCGTCTACACCGTCATCAACGCGAACGATGGGCACCGCAACGAAGAGTATGCCGGTCGGGCCGCCTTCCAGCCGCGCTTCCGAGAGATCTTCGACGACCTTCGCAAGCGGGGACTCTTTCGGCATTCCCTGCGCGAGATCGAGAACAGCGACTTCTTCAAGCTCTCTCCGTTCAAATCCCTCGTGCCCGATCAGGAGCGAGCGATCTTGGAGATTCTCAAGGCGCTCTTCGAGAGCATCGAGGCGGAACGCCCCACGACGATGGTTGTCGCGGGGAGCCCCGGCACGGGGAAGACCGTCGTGGGCATATCGCTCATCAAGACGCTGCGCGATATCGAGACCTCCCAGGGCGTGGATGACGCCGAGCAGCGAAGCGCCATCTCTGACTACTTCGCCCAGGGCTTTCCTGAGCTCCTCCAGGGACTGAGACTGGGCATCGTCGTGCCGCAGCAGTCGCTCCGTGCCTCCATCGCCAAGATCTTCGACCGCGCGCCCGGGCTCGATCGATCGATGGTCCTCACCGCCTACGACGTCGGTAAGGCGACCGAACCGTATGACGTCATCGTCGTCGACGAGGCGCATCGTCTGAACCAGCGCGCAAACCAGTCGTCCGGCTCGCTCAACAAGGCGTTCGCCGAGATCAACGAACGTCTCTTCGGGGAGGACTCCGCCGAGTTCACACAGTTGGATTGGGTCCGCGCGCAGAGCACGCACAACATCCTGCTGATGGATTCCGAGCAGAGCGTGCGTCCCGCAGACCTCCCTCCGGAAGTGATCGGTGAGGTCGTCGGCGAGGCGAAGGTCCGTCATCACTTCTTCCCGTTGAAGACCCAGATGCGTGTCAGGGCGGGCGCCGACTACATCGGGTTCGTGAGGGAGATGCTCGCCGGCCGAGTGCCGCAGCGACCGGACCTCGGCGACTACGAGTTCGGGCTGTTCGACGATATCGGCGCGATGGAGACGTTGGTCCGCGAACGCGACCGCGAGTACGGACTCTCGCGCCTCGCCGCCGGGTACGCGTGGACCTGGGAGTCCGACCCGAAGAAGAAGGGTATGAAACGGGTCCCGCTTGCAGACCGCCCCTACGACATTGAGATCGACGGACACTGCTGGCGCTGGAACTCCGCTGAGAAGGACTGGATCAACTCCCCGGGCGCCCTCGACGAAGTCGGATCGATCCACACAGTCCAGGGATACGACCTGAACTACACCGGCGTGATCATCGGACGCGATCTGCGCCTCGACCCGGGAACCGGCCAGATCCGGTTCGACCGGGCCCATTATCGAGACAAGAAGGGACTCGAGAACAACCGCCGACGCGGGGTCGTCTACACCGACGCCGACATCGAACGGTACGTCAAGAACGTCTACGCCGTGCTCCTCACCCGGGGGATTCGCGGTACCTATGTGTACGTGTGCGACGAGGCTTTGCGAGACCACCTTCGCGCCTTCATTCCCCGCCTTCGCTAGAGAGCATCCTGCGGTTGCAACCCTGGTCACATGTTGGGGTGTAGGAAGGCGGCTGTGCCCGGCCCTCGTCTTGTCGCTCTGTCGACGGATCGGGGGTTCGCTCTCGGCCGTGTCGCCAGTGTCCACGTCATCCATGGTCGTTGAAGCCGTCGGGGTGCCGTGACGGATAGTATGATCATCATCATACTATTGGAGGGCTCCTGATGCGCGTCGGCAGACTGTCGGTTCTGGCTCTGGGAATGTTCGCTGTCGGCACCGACGGGTTCGTTGTGGCGGGACTATTGCCCCCCATCGCAGAAGAGCTCGGAGTCTCCGTCGAACAGGCGGCGATGCTGATCACGGTCTTCGCGCTGGCGTATGCCCTCGGCTCGCCGCTGTGCGCGGCGCTGTTCGGCGGATGGTCGCGCACTTCTGTACTGGTCGGCGGGCTTCTTCTGCTGACTGTGGCGAACCTCTTGACCGCCGTCGCGCCGACCTATGAAGTCGCGTTGCTCACCCGATTGCTCGCCGGTGCGGGTGCGGCGATGTTCGCCCCCACGGCGAGTGCGACGGCCGCCTCGGTGTCGACACCGAGGTTTCGGGCGCGTGCGCTGGCGATAGTGCTCGCCGGTCTGACGTCGGCCACGGCGTTGGGTGCGCCTCTGGGTACCTGGATCGGTGGCGCGGCTTCCTGGCGCCTGGCGATGTGGTGCGTCTCCGGCCTGGCCATGATCGCCATGTTCGCGACCATCGTCTGGGTGCGCGCTGTGCCACGTCCTCCTGTCGTCCGGTTGAGCATGCGGCTCGCGCCGCTGCGTGATGTGCGTGTCGCAGTCACCGTGCTCACCACGCTGTTGGTCATGGCGGGGCTGTACACCGTCTACACCTACGTGGCGGTGGTCTTCGCTCCGGTCACTGGGGGAGACGGCCGTCGACTGGCGGGACTGCTCGTCGTCTTCGGTGTCGCGGCGACGATCGGCAACCTCTCTGGGGGCATGCTCACCGATCGGCTCGGCGAGCGGAGGGTGC
>JBASAE010000211.1:0-2470 GCA_049654285.1 Microbacterium sp. | reverse complement strand
GCGCCCTGCACGACCGCCTCGCCCAGTCCGTAGGAGCTGGTGATGAACACGGCGTCCTCGAAGCCCGACTCGGTGTCGACCGTGAACATCACGCCGGAGGCACCGATGTCGGAGCGCACCATGCGCTGCACGCCCACCGAAAGCGCCACGTCGTGATGGTCGAAGCCGTTGTGCACCCGGTAGGCGATCGCCCGGTCGTTGTAGAGCGAGGAGAACACCTGCGTGACGGCCTGCAGGATGTTGTCGATCCCGGAGATGTTCAGGAACGTCTCCTGCTGGCCCGCGAACGAGGCGTCGGGCAGGTCCTCCGCCGTCGCCGAGGATCGCACCGCCCAGGAGACCGACTCGGGCGACGGATCGTTCTCGACGAGCTGCGCGTAGGCCGCCCGGATGTCGCGCTCGATGTCCGCGGGAAGCGGCTGCCGCTCGATCCACTCGCGCACCGCCGCGCCCGTCCGCGCGAGCTGGGTCACGTCGTCGACGTCGATCGCCTCGACGGCGGAGCGGATGCGGGCGGCCAGGCCTCCGGAGGAGAGGAAGGCGCGATAGGCGTCGGCGGTGGTGGCGAATCCGCCCGGCACCCGGACCCCGAGGCCGGACAGGTGCGAGACCATCTCGCCGAGGGAGGCGTTCTTGCCGCCGACCTGCGGCAGGTCGGACATGTCGACCTGGTCGAACCAGAGGATGTTGCTCATGGGTGTGCTTCTTTCACTCGGATCAGGCACGCAGCTTCATGGTCTGCATGATGACCGCCGACATCTCCTCGACGCTCTTGGTCGCGGAGTTCAGGAACGGGATGCGGTTTCTGCGATAGAGGTCCTCGGCGCGGCGCAGCTCGAGCGTGCACTGCTCGAGGCTGGAGTACCGCGAGCTCGGCCGGCGCTCATGCCGCACCTGGCTCAGCCGCAGCGGGGTGGTGGTGAGCCCGAAGCAGCGGTCGCGGTACTTCGCGACGGATCGCGGCAGACCCTCGGCGGGGAAGTCGTCGTCGGTGAGCGGGTAGTTGGCGACCCGAAGCCCGTGCTGCAGCGCGAGGTACATCGTGGTCGGCGTCTTGCCGCACCGGGAGGGGGCGATGATGACGACCTCGGCCTGGTCGAGGGCCCGGCCGCTCTGCCCGTCGTCGTGCTCGATGGCGTACTCCACGGCGCGCATCCTGGCGAAGTACCGTTCCGTGTCACCGAGCCCGTGGTAGTTGCCGAGCTGCTCGGAGGCGGTGACGCCGAGCGCCCGTTCGAGCTCGGTCAGGTGCCCGGCGAGCAGGTCGATCGGGACGGCGGGCGCGGCGGTGAGGATGCTGCGCAGCGCTGCGCCCTTGACCGTGGTGAACAGCAGCGGGTCGAGGCCGGCCGCGGCGTCCGCGGCGATGCTCGAGACCACGCCGCGCGCCTCGCTCTCGGTCACGACGAACGGGATCGTGTGCTTGCGGAACACGATGCCGGGGAAGTTCGCGAGCAGGGCGTTGCCGAGCGTCTCGGCGGTGACGCCAGTGCTGTCCGAGACGAAGTACGCGGCGCGCGCAGCGGGGGCCGTCGAGGTCTCGGGGGTGATCACGTTTCGACGTTATTGAAAGAATGACGCCCCTGATGACCATCAGAGCATGAAGGATGTGAGTTTCTTTATGTTCTGGCAAGGAATGGGCTGCCGATGAACGAGTCGGTCAGCGACCCTCACTGAGCACGGCGGAAGAGGTCCGCCTCGAACCGATAGGCGTCACCCCTATACCGGTTCACGCCGAGGAGCACCGGCGTGCCGTCGCTCGTGTAGGCGATCTCATCGCCCACGAGGATCGCGGCGCCGACGGCCGTCCCGAGGAGCTTCGCGAGATCGGCGTCCGCCGTCGCGGCCATCACGCTGTAGGCGCTGCGATGGATCCAGATCCCGCAGGCGTCGCGCAGCGCGTCGTAGAGCGATGCGTCGGTCAGGTCGAGATCGGCGAGTGCGCCGGCCCGCTTCTCGGGGAGCACGACCACGTCGAAGCACACCGGGTTGCCGTCGAGCCCGCGAAGGCGGTCGATCTGCAGCACGGGCGAGGTGGGGGCGATGCGCAGGCGGGACGCCTCGTCGATGGTCGCCGAACGCGTCTGTCGCTTCAGCACGGTCGCCGTCGGCCGAAGGCCGCGCGCGAGGGCCATCTCGGTGAAGGACTGCAGGGTGCTCGGCGGCTCGCCCACGACCTGCGCGGGGACGAACCATCCGCGCTGCGCGGAGCGGTTCACCCGCCCCTCGGCCTCCAGCGCACCCAGCGCCGATCGCAGCGTCGAGCGGCTGACGCCGATGCGGAGCGCCAGATCCCGCTCCCCCGGAAGGCGCGCGCCCGCAGCGAAGACGCCCAGCTCGATGTCGCGCGCGAGCTGCTCGTAGGCCTGCGAAGCGATCGGGGTGAGAGGCACGCGGCCAACATACCACAGGCGCTATCTGGATCAAGTTATGGTCAATTTGGTATTTGACTGGTGCAACTGGTCTAAAG
>JBASAE010000210.1:0-11525 GCA_049654285.1 Microbacterium sp. | reverse complement strand
GGCGAGAGCTCCTGCCCTCGCAGATCGATGGTGCGCACCGGGTCAGCCCTTCTTGATGTCGGAGAGGTCGTGCAGGAATCCGATCCTGCCGTCGTCGTCGCGGACGACGTACGCGCCGCCCCGGTCCTCGATGGCCAGGGCCCAGGCATGCGGGCCGATCCGGAACACCTCTGCTCCGCTGTCGTCGACGACCGCTCGGGGCTCGGGCACCAGGAACCAGAACGGCTCGGGGGCGGGATCCGGTCGGTCGTTGCGGAGGAACATCGGGAGCGGGTCCTCGTCGTCCCCATCGGTTCCCTCGTCCATCGCCGCGCCGATGCGATGCGAGTCCGCGGGGCTCAACGCGATGCCGGGCACGCCGGCCTCCGCAGCTCCGGAGTCCGGTTCCGCCCCGCTCGACGCGGCATGGTCCGCCTCGGTGCGTTCCAGATCCTCGTGACCCGGCTCGTCGTATCCCGACTCGGCCTGCGCTGCCCCGACCTGATCCGGTTCAGCCTGATCCGGCTCGGCGTGATGCGGCTCGGCCTGCGCCGTCCCGGCGTGACGTGACTCGACAGGACCCGACCCATCGGCCTGCTCTCGATCGAACGGATCCTCCGCAGACGGCTCGTCGGTCTCCGCCTCACGCAGGTCGTCGTCCTCGACGGGCATCAGGCCCAGTGCAGAGCGGAGATCCTCCGTCGTCAAGAACTCGTCGGCGTCCGTCGGGCCGTCGGCGTCCGCCGGATCGCGCACCTCGATCACGTCCACGACGTGCTCTGTGGCACCCGCGATCAGCTGGTCGCGGTCGAGGACGGTGGTCTCCGCCCCGTCGGCGGCACCCTGTTCCACGGCAGCGCTCGGTCCCACGGCGTCGTCCTCGGCCACGGGCGGCGCCACCAGGGCGTCGGCGGGTGCCGACGGACGCCGCAGGACCGGCCGCACCGGGTTCGCGTTGCGGTGCGCGAGGGTCTCGAGCCGTCCGTGGAAGTCCTCGCGCAGACCGGCGATCAGCGGTGCGGCGACCGTGAGCACGACGAGGGCGATCGCCGCGAGCAACTCGACGACCGGCACCCACCCGACCACGAAGCGTCCTCCCCCGGCGGATGCGACGACCAGGTCCCAGACGATCTGCAGCCAGACGATCGCCTGCACGGTGAACGCCACCGAGGCGAACTGATCGATCCCGAGCGATCCGACCCGGCGGATGCCCTCCGGCGAGAACCGGCGCAGCACGAGGAGGAACACGGCGAGGGTCGGCACGCCGATCGAGAGCACCCAGTGGATGCCCGCCTGCCACACCGACACTCCTCCCAGGGAGGGGAAGAAGGACACCACGAGGGCAATCACCCACACGCCGACGATCAGGAGCTCACGCAACGTCAGCCCGAGATACCCGGATTCGGGCTCGACCTGCTCTTCGTACAGGACGTCCTCCTCGGGTTCCGAGCTCATCGTCGTTCCTCTCCTGATGGCGGTCGCGGCTAAGCGGGCGCGACCGATACTACCGGGGCGAACCGTTAGCGACCCGAGGATCCCTCAGCCGAGGCAGGCGGGTCCCAGCAGGGACTTCAGATCGCCGAACAGATCGGCGGAGACGGTGACCGGCATCGGCACCTCGAACACCTTGGCCGATCCGCCGCGATGGACCCGGAGCATCACCTCGGTGTCTCCCGCATGCCGTCGGAGCACCTCGGCGAGCTCGGTCATCACACGCTCCGTGGCGCGCTGCTCCGCGACGAGCAGCGACAGCGGACCCGCGGCGTCGAACGACCCGACGTCCGGCACGAATGCCGACTGGGCATGCAGGTTGAGCCCGTCGTCGCGCCGCGACACGCGCCCGCGCACTGCGAGGATGGCGTCCTGCTGCAGCACGTGCTGGAACTCGGTGTACGTCTTGCCCATGAACATCACGGTGACCTCGCCGTTGAAGTCCTCCACGGTGATCATGCCGTAGGGGTTCCCGCTGGCCTTGGCGACCCGGTGCTGCACGCTGGTGACGAGCCCCGCGACGGTGACCTGATCGCCGTCCTGCAGACTCTCCGAGGTGAGCAGGTCGTTGATCGAGATCGACGCGTGCTTGGCGAGGGGCACCTCCAACCCTGCGAGCGGGTGGTCGGAGACGTACAGCCCGAGCATCTCGCGCTCGAAGGCCAGCTTGTCCTTCTTGGTGAACTCGGGCCGGTCGGGCACCTGCGGCGGCAGCACCTCGTCGGCCTCGTACAGGCTGTCGAAGTCGAAGCCGATCGCCCCGGTGGCCTCGTTGCGTTTGACTCCGACGGACGCCTCCACCGCGTCCTCGTGGATCTCCAGCAGCGCCCGACGCGTGTCGCCCATCGAGTCGAAGGCACCCGCCTTGATGAGCGACTCCACCGTGCGCTTGTTCGCGACATGCAGCGGCACCTTGGCGAGGAAGTCGTGGAACGACGCGAACCCGCCCTCCTTCTTCCGAGCTTCGACGATGCCGTCCACGACGTTGCTGCCGACGTTGCGCACGGCGCCCAGACCGAAGCGGATGTCGTCGTCGACGGCGGCGAAGTAGTTGATTGACGCACCGACGTCCGGCGGGAGCACCTTGATGCCCATCCGTCGGCATTCGTTGAGGTACAGCGCCATCTTGTCCTTCGAGTCGCCGACGCTGGTCAGGAGAGCCGCCATGTACTCGGCGGGGTAGTGCACCTTGAGATAGGCGGTCCAGTACGACACCAGGCCGTAGGCGGCCGAGTGCGCCTTGTTGAACGCGTAGTCCGAGAACGGCAGCAGGATGTCCCAGAGCGCCTGGATCGCGGCGTCGCCGAACCCGCGCTCCTTCATGCCGCCGGAGAAGCCCTCGTACTGCTTGTCCAGCTCGGACTTCTTCTTCTTGCCCATCGCGCGACGCAGGATGTCGGCCTGACCGAGGCTGAACCCGGCCACCTTCTGCGCGATCGCCATCACCTGCTCCTGGTAGATGATGAGCCCGTAGGACTCCTCCAGGATGTCGGCGAGCGGCTCTTCGAGCTCGGGATGGATCGGTGTGATCTCCTGCTGGCCGTTCTTGCGCAACGCGTAGTTGGTGTGCGAGTTCGCGCCCATCGGGCCCGGCCTATACAACGCGATGAGGGCCGAGATGTCGTCGAAGGTGTCCGGCTTCATCAGCCGCATCAGGGAGCGCAGCGGCGGGCTGTCCAGCTGGAACACGCCGAGCGACTCGCCGCGTGTGAGCAGCTCGTACGCGCCCCGGTCGTCGAGCGTGAGGTGCTCGAGGTCGAGGTCCTCCCCACGGTTGGTGCGGATGTTCTCCAAGGCGTCGGAGATGATCGTGAGGTTGCGCAGGCCCAGGAAGTCCATCTTGATCAGGCCGAGCGACTCGCAGGACGGGTAGTCGAACTGCGTGACGATCTGGCCGTCCTGCTCGCGCTTCATGATCGGGATGATGTCGAGGAGGGGGTGCGAGGACATGATCACGCCGGCGGCGTGCACGCCCCACTGCCGCTTCAGTCCCTCCAGGCCGAGTGCACGGTCGAAGACCGTCTTGGCCTCGGGGTCGGTCTCGATCAGCGCCCGGAACTCGCTGGCCTCCTTGTAGCGCGGATGCTTCGGGTCGAACATGCCCTCCAGCGGCATGTCCTTGCCCATCACGGGCGGCGGCATCGCCTTGGTGAGCCGCTCCCCCATGCTGAACGGGAAACCCAGCACCCGGCCGGCGTCCTTCAGCGCCTGCTTGGACTTGATCGTGCCGTAGGTGACGATCTGCGCGACGCGCTCATCGCCGTACTTCTCGGTGACGTAGTCGATCACCTCGCCGCGGCGGCGGTCGTCGAAGTCGACGTCGAAGTCGGGCATCGAGACGCGGTCGGGGTTGAGGAAGCGCTCGAAGATGAGACCGTGCTCGAGCGGATCGAGATCGGTGATCTTCATCGCGTACGCGACCATGGAGCCGGCGCCGGAGCCCCGGCCGGGCCCCACGCGGATGCCGTTGTCCTTCGCCCAGTTGATGAAGTCGGCGACCACGAGGAAGTACCCCGGGAAGCCCATCTGCAGGATGACGCCGAGCTCGTACTCGGCCTGCGTGCGCACCTTGTCGGGGATGCCGGAGGGGTAGCGGTAGTGCAGCCCCTTCTCGACCTCCTTGACCAGCCAGCTGTCCTCCGTCTCGCCC
Organism: Microbacterium sp.; assembly: GCA_049654285.1. Lineage (GTDB taxonomy): Bacteria > Actinomycetota > Actinomycetes > Actinomycetales > Microbacteriaceae > Microbacterium. Next base: position 7,405 of record JBASAE010000210.1, on the reverse strand, counting down.
TCGGGGCAGGGGAACCGCGGCATGTAGTTCGCACCGGTGTCGAACTCGACCTGGCAACGCTCGGCGATCAGCAGCGTGCTGTCGCACGCCTCGGGGTGGTCTCGGAACAGCTGGCGCATCTCCTGCGCGGTCTTGATGTAGTAGCCGTCGCCGTCGAACTTGAACCGGTTCGGATCGTCCATCGTCGAGCCGGACTGCACGCACAGCAGCGCCTCATGCGCGTCGGCCTCGTGCTGGTGCGTGTAGTGCGAGTCGTTGGTGGCGACCAGCGGGATGTTCAGATCCTTCGCGAGACGCAGCAGATCGGACATGATGCGCTTCTCGATCGACAGGCCGTGGTCCATGATCTCGGCGAAGTAGTTGTCTTTGCCGAAGATGTCCTGGAACTCGGCGGCGGCCGCACGCGCCGCGTCGTACTGGCCCAGGCGCAGCCGGGTCTGCACCTCGCCGGAGGGGCAGCCGGTGGTGGCGATCAGCCCCTTGCCGTAGGTCTGCAGCAGCTCGCGGTCCATCCGCGGTTTGAAGTAGTAGCCCTCGATGCTGGAGAGGGAGGACAGCCGGAACAGGTTGTGCATGCCCTCGGTGTTCTCGCTCCACAGGGTCATGTGCGTGTAGGCGCCGGATCCGGAGACGTCGTCGCTCTTCTGGTCCGGCGAGCCCCAGGCCACCCTCGACTTGTCGCTGCGGTGCGTGCCGGGGGTGACGTAGGCCTCCAGACCGATGATCGGCTTGACGCCGGCCGCGTTCGCCGCGTTGTAGAACTCGTAGGCCGCGAACGTGTTGCCGTGGTCGGTCACGGCGATCGCCGGCATGCCGTATTCGGCGGCCGCCTGGGTCATCGCCGTGATCTTCGCCGCGCCGTCCAGCATCGAGTACTCGCTGTGCACGTGCAGGTGGACGAAGGAGTCGGATGCCATGGTTTCGAGCCTACCTTCGGGCACCGACACCACCCCACCCCTCGGAGAAGTCCCTTCCCTCGGACGCCTCTGCGGCGTTCCTGCCGACGGAAGGGGCTTCTCCGAGAAAACGTCACGGGGCGGTGTCAACGACCGTGATCGAGAAGGTCTCGACCAGATATGGTTCCCCGGACGGAACCACCGAGCCCGGCTCCTCCTGACCCAGGTCCGTGAAGGAGAGGATCATGCCGGTGTCCGTGTCAATCACGAACTGCTGCGACAGGTGCCGGCCTTCGACGTCCTGATACGTCCTGCTCAAGGTCGTATGCCCTCCTTCCTGCGCCATCACGGTGAACCCAGGAATCAACGCCAGTGCCTGCAGCAGTGCGGCGCGAAGATCCGCCGGCGGCAGGTTCATCGCGAGGGCGTCGAGAATGTGCTTGGCGGCATATTCCGCACCAAGGCCGGTGTCCTGCTGGAACCAATCGAGAAGACCCTGCGGATCCCTCGGCATCTCGTCGTAGCTGTCCGCGTAAGGGAAGTAGGGGTTCTCACCGTCCCTCGAACCCGCCGGCATCCGCACGATCCCCGTTTCGCGATAGTCGTACCCCGCCATCACTGACTCCTCGAAGCCGAGTGCGTCGTCGCCCCACCAGTCGGTGAGTTTCGTAGGCGTCGAGAAGTCGTACACCCAGTCCTGTGACCGATCAGCGGGAACGTAGAGCACATCCGTCTCCTGATAACGGAAGGCATTCTTCGTGACCTTCTCGCCGCGCACCACGGAATCGGTTACCAGGTAGTCCCTCGTGTCCACGATGCGCAAGAACTGTCCGTCCGCTGGCACCACGCTCGTCGACGCCAGGGCCGCGTCGGCGGCCTCGTTGAGCACCTTCGCCGCTTTGACGTCGGCGACCGCCACAGGCGCAACGGGCGGTGCGACGACCGAACCGACGACGAGCGCGGCGACCGCCGCGCCCCCGACCAGCAGTCCTCCCAGGCCGGCCCCGGCCCAGAATGTCGTCCGTCTCGGCCCCCTCTTCGGCGCCGTGCGTCCCGCGGTCTCCTTCATCAACGCCATCCGCGCGACGGCGATGTTCTGCTCCTCGACGTGCGACTCGGACTCGCCGAGCTCACGCACCCGTTCCATAAGAGACATCGCTCTCCTCCTTCGTCATCCAGGTCAGCCGGGCGGCGGAGTGCGATCCCGGCGGCGCGAGCTTGCGGCGGACGCGGTTGAGCCGCGACCGCACTGTGCCGATCGGCACGCCCAGCGCTGCGGCGATCTGCTCATAGGTCAGATCGGCCCAGGCGTACAACAGCAGGGTGTCCCGGTCTTTCGCGGACAGCGCGGCGATCCGCGGTGCCAGCGCGCGCAGCGCCGCCTCCGCGTCCAGGCGGTCATCGGTCGCGGCATGTACGAGACCGGCGTCCACCGTCGCCCCCGCCGACGCCTCGAACGACCGCCATTGCCGGGCTTCGGCGGCGCGGAAGCTCTTCACCACACGCGTCGCGATGCCCAACAGCCACGGCAGCGCCGACTCGAACAGCCCGTCGAAGGATGCCCTGCGGCGGAACGCCACGAGGAACGTCTCGCTCAGGGCGTCGTCGACGGCGTCCGCGCCGATGCGCCGCCGGATGTACCCGCCGACCGGACGGACGTGCCGCTCGAAGATCTCGGAGAACGCCTCGGGCTCCGCGATCGACTGGGCGATGATCTCGCTGTCTGTGCTCACACTGGGTATTGCCCCGTCTCCGGTATCCGGTTCACACTGGCCCTCCGCCGGCACGGCTCATCGCGCCATCCGGCGCGCCTCTCCCTTCGGGTTGCAACTCGTCCTTCAATAGCGCCGGTCTTGCGGGGCGGACTGCGACCTGAGCGAACGATACCCTGGGCGCATGACCACGCCGGACTTCGTGCTCGCGCTGCGCGAGCGCATCGGCCATGAGCCGCTCCCCCTCACGGGCGTCACCGCGGTGGTGTTCCGTGACGAGAAGGTGCTGCTGGGCAAGCGTGCCGACGACGGCGCCTGGGAGGCGATCGCGGGCATCCTGGAGCCCGAGGAGGAGCCGGCAGACGCCGCCGTCCGCGAGTGCCTGGAGGAGGCGGGCGTCGTCGTCTCGGTCGATCGGCTCGCGCTCGTGCAGCGCATCCCCCGGGTCACGTACGCCAACGGCGACCAGGTCGACTACCTCGACCTGGTGTTCCGGTGCACCTGGGTGTCCGGTGACCCGTACCCCGCCGACGGCGAACTCACCGAAGTGGGCTTCTACGACCTCGGCGCGATGGGCGACCTCGCGCCCGCGCACGTCCGAAAGATCGCGCTCGCCCTCGCCGAGGACGATCCCGCGCACTTCCATGGCGGCCGCCCGCGCGCCTGAGCGCCTGAGGTCAGCGCAGGTCGAGACGCATCAGCACCCGGGGGAAGCCGTCGAGCACCGATCCGGTGTCGGCGGCCTTGGTGAACCCGGCCTCCTCGAACAGGGCGCGCGTGCCGACGTACGCCATCGTGAGGTTCACCCTCTCACCGCGGTTGTCGACCGGATAGCCCTCGATCGCCGGCGCGCCGTGCTCGCGTGCGGAGGCCACCGCCCCCGCGATGAGCGCATGCACGATGCCCTGCTTGCGATGGCCGGGACGCACCCGGAAGCACCATAGCGACCAGACGTCGAGATCGTCGACATGCGGGATGAGCCGGTTGCGCGCGAAACTCGTGCCCCGCCGGGGATGCAGCGCGGCCCAGCCGACCGGCGCACCTTCCCGATAGGCGATCACCCCGGGTGGTGGATCCTGATGACAGAGCTCGCGCACCCGTTCCGCACGAGCGGGCCCCCGCAGCGCGAGGTTCTCCTTGTTGCCGATGCGGTAGCTCAGGCAGAAGCACACGTTCGACGTCGGCTTCCTCGGGCCGACGAGGGCCGCGACGTCGTCGAACTCGGTCGCGGGCCGCACCTCGATGTCCATGACGCCAGCCTGCCATCGGCCTCGGACATTCGCACGGCTCTCAGTCGCCGCGCAACACGTCCAGGGCGTGCTGGAAGTCGGCGGGATAGGGGCTCTCGAACTCCACCCATTCCCCCGTCGCCGGATGGGTGAACGCCAGTCGGTGCGCGTGCAGCCATTGCCGGGTCAGCCCGAGTCGCTCCGAGAGCGTCGGGTCGGCGCCGTACAGCGGGTCGCCGACGCACGGGTGCCGGTGCGCGGCCATGTGCACACGGATCTGATGCGTGCGCCCGGTCTCCAGATGGATCTCCAGCAACGAGGCGCCGGGGAACGCCTCCCGCGTCTCGTAGTGGGTGACCGAGGGCTTGCCGTCCGGCACCACGGCGAACTTCCACTGGTGATGCGGATGTCTGCCGATCGGTGCGTCGATCGTGCCGGCCAGGGGATCGGGGTGCCCCTGCACCACCGCGTGGTAGACCTTCTGCACCGTGCGCTCCTTGAAGGCGTGCTTCAGCGCCGTGTACGCGGTCTCACTCTTGGCCACCACCATCAGCCCGCTCGTTCCCACGTCGAGCCGGTGCACGACGCCGGCGCGCTCGGCGGCACCGCTGGTCGAGATCCGGAAGCCTGCCGCGGCCAGGGCGCCGACCACGGTCGGCCCGTCCCAGCCCGGCGAGGGGTGCGCTGCGACGCCGGTCGGCTTGTCCACCACGACGATCTCGTCGTCGTCGTACACGATGCCCAGCTCGGGGACGGCGATCGGAACGATCCGCGGCTCCTCCTTCGGGCGCCATTCGACATCGAGCCATCCACCGGCGCGCAGCCGGTCGGACTTGCCGAGGACGACGCCGTCCAGGCGCACCCCGCCTCCCTCGGCGACGTCGGCGGCGAAGGTGCGCGAGAACCCGAGCATCTTCGCCAGCGCCGCGTCGACCCGCACGCCGTCGAGCCCGTCCGGGACCGGGAGGGCGCGTGACTCCACGCTCACTCCCCCGACGCCGCCGCGGCGGCGTCCGAGTCCGTGGGATCCTTCTCGTCGGCCTTCGGCCGGTCCTTCTCACGCACGCCGTCCAGCCCCAGGCCGAACACGATCAGCAGCGCGACCGAGATCATGCCGGTGACGATGAACATGTCGGCGACGTTGAAGATCGCGGGCATCATCCACGGCATCGAGATCATGTCCACCACGTGCCCGACGGGGAAGCCCGGCGCGCGGAACAGCCGATCCGTGAGGTTGCCGAGCACGCCTCCCAGTAGCCCGCCGAGAACGACCGCCCAGAGCCGGGAGCGCACCGCGAGCGTCTTCCAGACGATGACGCCGGCGACGAGCGCGAGGGCGATCGTGAAGATCCAGGTCACCTCCTTGCCCAGCGAGAACGCCGCCCCGGAGTTGCGCACGTAGATCAGCTGCAGGAACTCGCCCCACACCGGGACCGCTTCGCCCTCGGGCAGATGGGTGATGGTGAGATGCTTCACAAACTGATCGGCGGCCAGCACGACCACCGCGAGGATCGCGACGATCGCACCGGCCGCCGACCGACGAAGGGGCCGACCTGCCAAGGACGGCCTACAGTCCGATGGCGGAGACCGGCGTCGAGTCCGAGGACGACGACTGCTGGTCGAGATCGCGCAGCTGACCCTCGATGAGGCTGCGCAGCTTGGCACGGTAGTCGCGCTCGAAGTTGCGCAGCTCGGTGATCCGGCCCTCGAGCGTGTTGCGCTCGCGCTCCAGACGCGCCGACTCCTCGCGCTGCTTGGCCTCGGCCTCCTGACGGATGCGGTTCACCTCGCCCTGCGCCTCGGAGATGAGCTGCTCGCGCTTGGCCTCGCCCTCGGCGATGTGCTCGTCGTGCAGACGCTGCGCGAGTTCGATGATCCCCGCCGTGGCGGTGGCCGGGTTGGCACCGGCGGCGACAGGAGCGGGCTCTGCCGCTGCGACCGGGGCAGGAGCCTGCTCGCCCGACTCGAACGCCGCGAGCTTCTCCTTCAGTTCCTTGTTCTCGTCGAGGGCCTTGCGCCACTCCACGACGATCTCGTCGAGGAAGTCGTCGACCTCGTCCGGGTCGAAGCCGTCCTTGAACCGGACGTGCTGAAACTCCTTGTGGACGACGTCATCCGGGGTCAGTGCCATGGGTGGCTCCTCTTTCGATGAGTGCGATGTGCCGAGTGTCGTGCACCGGCGGTGTTCTGCGGACGCGTCCCCGGAGGGCGCGCCTGGGAGCCAAGCATAGTCCCCCGATCTGGGAGACGCGATCGAAGCGGGCCGATTCCGACCCCGTCGTCAGCGTCTCCCGGAGCAGATCAGGGGAACACCGATCGTGCGATCGATATGAGGATCATCACGCAGATCATGGTCAGCATGAAGCCCAGATCGAGGGCGATCGGACCGATCCGCAGCGGTGGGACGAGACGCCGGAAGAACTTGATCGGAGGGTCCGTGACCGTATAGACCACCTCGGCGGCGACCAGCCCGAACCCCCGAGGACGCCACTCGCGGTTGAACATCGGAATGTATTCCAGGATCAGCCGGGCGAAGAGCACGAACAGGTACAGCAGCAACGCGAAGCGCAGGATGCCGCCGATGAGCGACAGGATCTCCAAGGTCAGGACTGATCGAACCCGGCGGAGTCCGCCTGGGCGATGCCACCGTGCCCGGAGAGGGCGATGTTCTCCGGCGAGAGCAGGAAGACCTTGCTGGTCACCCGTTCGATCCGTCCGTAGAGGCCCAGCGACAGACCGCTCGCGAAGTCGATGAGCCGACGCGCATCGGCATCGGACATCTGCGAGAGGTTGATGATCACCGGGATGCCCTCACGGAAGTTCTCGGCGATGAGCTGCGCGTCGCGGTACTGCTTGGGGTGCACGGTGAGGATCTCGTTGACCGCTCCCGCGGACGGCTGGCGGACCTCGACGGGGCGACGCAGCGGCGTCACCGGCGCGGGAGGCTGTTCCTCGCGCTCGCGCTCGCGGTGCGCGCGCACCGGAGCCTGCGGAGCCTCCTCGTAGACCTCTTCCTCATCGGCGAGGCCGAGGTACACCATGGTCTTCTTCAGCGGGTTTCCCATCGTGTCCTCCGGTCGGTGGTGTGGGATCGGGTCGTCTGGTTCGAGGTTAACCCCCGACGGGGCGGGGATCGTTGATTTGCGCGGGGATCGGCCGGTGTGTCGCGCGGACGCACCGGCCGTCGCCGTCACTTCAGGAATTCGGGGATGTCGATGTCGTCGGAGTCGTCGAAGGCGGGCTCCAGGCTGGTCGCCACCGGCGGCAGCTCGGTGCGCTCCCCGTCCGCCTGCTCCTCGACGTGCACCTCGGGGAGGGCCGTGCTCGCCGCGGGCCGTGAGACCACCATGGGCTCGAGCCGCGGCGCGGGCTCACCGCCGTCGAAGCCTGCGGCGATGACGGTGACGCGCACCTCGTCGCCCAGGGTGTCGTCGATGACGGTTCCGAAGATGATGTTGGCCTCGGGGTGCGCGGCCTCCTTGACCAGGTCGGCAGCATCGTGGATCTCGAAGATCCCGAGGTTCGATCCGCCCTGGATCGACAGCAGCACGCCGTGGGCGCCCTCGAT
>JBASAE010000209.1:0-2073 GCA_049654285.1 Microbacterium sp. | reverse complement strand
GGGTCGAGGCTGAGCCAGGGCTCGAGGACGAACAGCCGTTCCGCCGCCCGCGGATGGGGGACCCGCAGGTGCGGCTCATCGCTCGCGAACTCCCCGTAGGCGATGAGGTCGAGATCGAGGGTGCGGTCGCCCCAGCGTTCGGAGCGCACCCGCCCCTGCTCCTCTTCGATCGCGTGCAGCATGCCGAGCAGCACCTCGGGCGCGAGGCGGGTCGTGATCAGCGCCACGGCGTTGAGGTAACGGGGGGCATCGGGATCCGGCCCGCCGAGCTTCACCGCGACGGTCTCGATCGGCCGCGACATGCGCACGTCGTCGACGAGCGGCAGGCGACGCAGCCGCTCCGCGGCGCGCTCGAGCGCATCGCCGCGGTCGCCGAGGTTCGATCCGAGCGCGACGACGGCGACCTCGGCCTCCCGTCCGGGACGCGGATCGGGGAAGGCGGGAGGATGAGTGAGTCTGCGGTCGGGCCGCGGCTCCCTGATGGGACCGGTCATGCGTCGGGTCCTGTCCCGAGCGCGTCCCGCCCCCTGCTCACCGTCACCGACACATCGGCGAACGTCAGCGGGATCGGCGCGTGCGGCTTGTGGACCGTGACGGCGACGAGCCTCACGCGGTCGTCCTCCAGCACCGTGCCGGCGATGCGCTCGGCGAGGGTCTCGATGAGGTCGACCGGCTCGCCCGCGACGATCGCGGCGACCTTCTCGGCGAGCTCGCCGTAGTGCACGGTGTCGGCGACGTCGTCGGATGCCGCGGCCGGCCTCAGCGACAGGTGCAGCCGCAGGTCGATCGTGAACTCCTGACCGTCGCGGCGCTCGTGCTCGTACACGCCGTGCCGCCCGAACACGGTCAGCCCGGTCAGCGCGATCTCATCGAGGAAGTCCATGCGCCCAGCCTACGAGGTGCCTCGGACGTCCGCCCTCCGCTCCGGCATCGGCGTGGAGCGACGGAGGGACAACGCCGCTCGGTTCGACCCGCGAGCCGACGCTTTCCATCCACGGCATCCTCACGAAGACAGAGAATGCCGCCCCGAGAGGCGACGAGGGTGCGGTTTCCCTCCGGGAGGGAGGCAACGGGTCAGCCGTCCCAGGCCCCGAGCACCGTGAGGGCGTCGCGGGTGGCGGCGACGTCGTGCACGCGCACCGCCCAGACCCCGGCGCGCGCCGCCAGCACGCTCGTGACCGCGGTCGCCAGGTCCCGACGCCGTTCATCGGCGCCGTCGCCCAGCGTCTCGCTGAGGAACCTCTTGCGCGACGTCCCGACGAGCACCCGGCTGCCGAGCGCGGTGAGCTCGTCGAGACCGCGCAGCACCTCCCAGTTCTGCGGGCCGGTCTTCGCGAAGCCGATGCCGGGATCGATGATCACGCGTGCCGGCGCTATGCCGGCCGCGGCCGCGGCCTCGACCCGAGCGCGCAGCTCGCCGGCGACCTCCCGGGCCGCCCGGCCGTACTGGGCGAGCGCGTACATGTCGGTGGAGGGGCCGCGCCAGTGGCTGAGGGCGATGTCGGCTCCGGTGTCGGCGACGGATCGCAGCATCCGCTCATCGGCGAGACCGCCGGAGACGTCGTTGACGATGCGCGCGCCCACGCGGACCGCGGCGACGGCGGTCTCGGCGTTGAGCGTGTCGATCGACACCGGGATGCCGGCGTCCGCGAGCGCTTCGACAATGGGAAGCACCCGGCGCTGCTCCTCGGCGATCGGCACCCGTACGGCTCCGGGACGCGTGGACTCTCCTCCCACGTCGATCACGGCGGCGCCGTCGGCGCGCAGACGCCGCGCGTGTGCGAGGGCGAGCTCCGGCGTGCTGTACCGGCCGCCGTCGCTGAACGAGTCGGGGGTGACGTTGAGGATCCCCCAGATGCCCGTCATCCCCGGCCCCTGGACTCGCTCGGGCCGCCCCAGTCGGCGGGTCCGGGACCCGCCCCGATGAGCGCGATCAGCTCGGCGCGCTCCACCGCGTCGGCATAGGCGCCCCGCGCGGCGATCGTCACCGTCGACGCCTCGGGCTGGCGGCCGCCACGCATCGTCACGCAGCCGTGCGTGGCATCCAGCACGACCAGCACGCCTCGGGCGTCC
>JBASAE010000208.1:0-6152 GCA_049654285.1 Microbacterium sp. | reverse complement strand
TGTTCATCTGGACCCAGACCGGCTTCGCGATGGTCATCCTGTCGGCGGCGATCAAGGCGGTGCCCATCGAGCAGATGGAGGCGGCCGAGCTCGACGGCACGAACGCCTGGCAGCGGTTCACGAACGTCACGGTCCCCGGCATCCGCTCCTCGCTGATCGTGGTGCTCACCACGATCACGATCATGTCGCTGAAGGTCTACGACATCGTCGCCGTGATGACCGGCGGGCGCGACGACACCACGGTCCTCGGCTTCGAGATGGTCAACCAGCAGCAGCGCTTCCAGAGCTACGGGCACTCCTCGGCGCTCGCGGTGGTGCTGTTCATCTTCGTGCTGCCGCTGATCATCTACAACGCCCGATCGCTGAGCAAGCAGAGGGAGATCCGCTGATGAGCGCCACCGCAACCGCTGTCGTGGTCGACAGCCGCACCAAGCGTCAGGTCGCGCGTGACACGCGCCGCAACGAGGCGATCGCCCAGAAGAAGCTGACCTCGAAGGGCGCCACGCTCGCCGCGGTGATCATCGCGGTGTTCTGGACGATCCCGACCTTCGGCCTGTTCGTGACCTCGTTCCGTCCCGGTGCCGACACGCAGTCCACCGGCTGGTGGACGGTGTTCACGAACCCCTCCTTCACGTTCCAGAACTACGTGGAGGCGATGACCGCGGGTGGCACGTCGACGACGCTGGCCTCCGCGTTCGTGAACTCGCTGGCGATCACGATCCCGGCGACGGTCTTCCCGATCGCGATCGCCTCGCTCGCGGCGTACGCCTTCGCGTGGATCGACTTCAAGGGACGCAACATGCTGTTCGTGTTCGTCTTCGCGCTGCAGATCGTACCGCTGCAGATGGCCCTCGTGCCGCTGCTGAGTCTGTTCTCGGAGGGCCTCACGATCAACGGGGTGGCGATCTTCCCCGGGTTCGGGCTCAACGACGTCAGCTACAGCTTCGCCCGCGTGTGGATCGCGCACGCGATCTTCGCGCTCCCGCTGGCGACGTTCATGCTGCACAACTTCATCGCGGAGATCCCCGGCGACATCGTCGAGGCGGCGCGGGTCGACGGCGCGGGACACGGCCAGGTGTTCTTCCGGATCATCCTGCCGCTGGCCATGCCGGCGATCGCTTCGTTCGGCATCTTCCAGTTCCTCTGGGTCTGGAACGACCTGCTGGTCGCGACGATCTTCGCCTCGCCGGGCGCGCTGCCGATCACCCAAGCGCTGAACTCGCTGTCCGGCACCTGGGGCAACAAGTGGTTCCTGCAGTCGGCGGGAACGTTCATCTCGATCATCGTGCCGCTGATCGTGTTCTTCGCCCTGCAGCGTTTCTTCGTGCGCGGCCTGCTGGCCGGCGCGACGAAGGGCTGACCCGCCACCGAGCTCGCGACGAGGGGTCGCGTGCGCAGGGAAAGAGTCACTCGATTCCTGCACACGCGGCCCCTCAGGGGTTATGGGGCGCCTCACGCACAAGGCGATCGTGGCGTGCGCGCGATGTGGCGTCCATCCCGGATCTGCATTCTGCGGTTGCGGAGCCTCGGTGCTGCGCGAGTAGCATGGGGGTCTGCGCTGTCGAAGCGATTCGGCGCTGTTCTTCCCCTATCGTTTGGAAGCCCCGAGAATCCGTGACTGACGAAACAGCGCCCGACGCATCCGAGAACGCACCGCACGCCCCCGCTCCCGCCGAGGAGCGCACGCCGACCGGCAGCATCCGCACCGTCACCGGCGCGATCCGCACCTCGACGGCGACCGGAGCCATCCGCACCCTCGGCCCGGATCCGGCGACCGCGCCGATCATGCTGCACCCGGGCGATGCGATCCCCACCCGCCGGCGGGTGCTGTACATCATCCTGCTCGGTGCTCTCACCGCCCTCGGCCCGTTCACGATCGACCTGTATCTGCCGGCGTTCCCGGTGCTCGAAGAGGACTTCCACACGTCCGCGGCGATGGTGCAGCTCACCCTCACCGGCACGATGCTCGGCTTCGCGATCGGGCAGCTGGTCGTCGGGCCGCTCAGCGACAAGGTGGGCCGGCGGGTGCCCCTGCTCGCGGTCACGGGACTCCACGTGCTCGCGAGCGCCGCCGCGGCGCTCGCTCCCGATCTGCTGCTGCTGGGCATCGCCCGGGTGGCGATGGGCTTCGGCGCCGCAGCGGGCGGCGTGGTGGCGATGGCGATCGTGCGCGACCTGTTCGGCGGGCGGCGGCTGGTGATCATGCTGTCGCGCCTCGCCCTGGTGTCCGGCGTCGCCCCGGTGATCGCGCCCCTGATCGGATCCTGGCTGCTCACGATCATGTCCTGGCACGGCATCTTCGTGGTGCTGGCCGGCTACGGCACGGTCATGCTGGTGATGGCGCTGGTGTTCCTGCCCGAGACGCTGCCTCGGGAGCGCCGAAACGACCGTGGCGCCGGTTCGGCCCTGCAGCGCTATCGCAGCGTGCTCACCGACCGGGTGTTCCTCGGGGTGCTGATCATCGGCTCGATGACCTTCTCCGGGGTGTTCTCGTATCTGTCCGCCTCGCCGTTCCTGTTCCAGCAGACGCATGGCCTCGACCCGCAGCAGTACGGTCTGCTGTTCGCAGCCAACTCCATCGGCATGGTGATCGGCGTGCAGAGCGCATCGCGGCTCGCTGCGCGGTTCGGACCGCAGTGGGTGCTGGCCGTGTCGACCGCGGCACTGTTCCTGACCGGTGCGGCGATCATCGTGTGCGACCAGCTGGGAGCGGGGCTGTGGGGCACGCTGATCCCGTTGTTCCTGTTCATGATGTCGTGCGGGTTCAGCTTCCCCTGTGTGCAGGTCCTCGCGCTCGACCGGCACGGCAAGGCCGCCGGTACCGCGGCCTCGCTGCTCGGCGCGTGCAACTTCGGCATCGCGGCACTCATCTCGCCGGTGGTCGGCGTGCTGGCGAAGGAGTCCGGGATCACCGCGACGACCATGGCCTCGGTGATGGCGGGGTGCGCGGTGATCGCGATCCTTGCGCTGTGGCTGATCGTACGTCCGCGCACGGTCGGGATGCTGGCCCCCTGACATCCGCCCGCTGCGCGCTCAGCCCATCAGGGCGAGCAGGACGTGGGAGGGCTCTGCGGCCTCGAGCTCGTGCGGCACGTCCGCGGCGACCTGGATGACGCCGCCCGCGGACAGGTCGTGCTCGTCGCCGCCTGTGCGGAACAGGACGCGACCCGTGACGACCTGGACGAGGATCGGCACCGGGGCACGGTGCTCGCGCAGGACGGCCCCGGCATCCATCGTGAGGACGCGGAGCTTGAACCCGGCGCCGTCCATCGTCTTGTGCGGGCGCACCCGGCCTGCCTCGACGGGGTGCCGCGCGATGAGATCTGCGGCGGAGGTGGAGATGAGAGTGGCCGGGGTGCTCATGGAACCGAGCCTACTCGCGCGTTCCGATCCGACCTTCGGAGTGTGTGCGAGGCCGGTCCGGCGCGAACGGGGAGAATGGATCGATGGGCAGACGGGCGGCGACGTGGAGCGGGGGCGTGCTGTTGGCGGCCGCTGCGGCGCTGGGCGCCCTGGTGGTGTTCGTCCCGGCGGCGGATGCGGCGGACGTCGCGTGGAACCGCTGGATGGCGGCGATCCGCACCCCGTGGACCGTCGACGCCGCGCTGGTGTTGAACAGGATAGGCGGAGGGCTGGTCGCGGTGCTGGTCGTGCCGCTGCTGATCGCCACCGGACTGCTGGTCGCACGCCGGTGGCGTGCGGCCGTGTTCGCGCTGTGCGCGTTCGCCGGCAGCGCCCTGACGGTGCAGCTCCTCAAGCATCTGTTCGGACGACCGCGGCCGACGGACATGCTCGTGGCCTCCGACTACGGCTCGTTCCCCTCCGGGCATACGGCGAACGCCGCGACGATCGCGGTGGTGCTCTGGCTGGTCCTGCCGCGGGTCTGGATGGCTCTGCTCGGTGCGGCGTGGACGGTGCTGATGGCGTTGTCCCGCACGGTGCTGAGCGTGCACTGGCTGACGGACACCGTCGGCGGATCGCTGGCCGGAGCCGGTGCGGCGCTTCTCGTCGCCGCCGCGCTGTGGGGGTGGCTACGCTGGAACGGCTCGGCGTCCGTACCCGCGGATCCGCTTTCTCAGGAGGTATCCGTGTCGCAGATCCGCCCCTTTCGTCCTTCTGACCGTGAGGCGCTGTATGAGGTGTGCGCGCGAACGGCCGACGCCGGGAAAGACGCCACGGGAATCCTCTCGGACGACCGGCTCTGGGGCGACGTATGGGCGGTGCCGTACGCCGAACGTGAGCCAGGGCTGTGCTGGGTGGTGGATGCCGGCGACGGGCGCGCGATCGGCTATCTCGTCGCGACCGACGACACCGATGCGTTCGAAGCCTGGTTCCGCGCCGAGTGGTGGCCGAACAGGACGGGGGAGTACCCGGTGGACCCCGGATCCGAGCGACAGCGCTGGGTGATGTCGTACGCCGCATCCCGTGGCGCAGGGGAGGAGCCGTACGCGGCCGAGTATCCCGCGCATCTGCACATCGATCTGCTGCCTGAGGCCCAGGGGCAGGGGTTGGGGCGGCGCCTCATCGAGACCCTGTCGGAAGAGCTACGACGCCGTGGCGTTGTCGGCGTCCATCTGGTGATGAACGCCGACAACACGAACGCGGGTGCGTTCTACGAGCGGCTCGGCATGCGGAAGCGTCCCTCCGGAGAGGGCTCACAGGCCTACGGGCTGCACGTGGGATGACAGCGTCACCCAGCCTCGACGAAAAAGATCTGAGCCCCGGAACCAGGTTCCAGGGCTCAGATCTTCGGCGGTGACGGAGGGATTCGAACCCTCGGTTGCTTGCACAACACACGCTTTCCAAGCGTGCTCCTTCGGCCGCTCGGACACGTCACCAGGAACAACCTGTCCATCCTATCCGATGGGCCGCACCGTCCGGGACCAGCAGGCACCAGGTCTGGCCGGGCATCCGGCTCAGACCGGTGCGCTCGCCGTCGGCGGCTGCTCGCGCGCCTGGGCGAACACGGAGAACTCCTCGGCGAACAGGTAGGCGAGCGGGTTGAGTCGGCGTTCCCGCGACCAGACGATCCGGAGGTCGAAGCCGATCCGCACCCCGGACATGTCCATGAGGGCGCGGGCCGGCAGGGGGAACCGCCGGTCGTAGACGGCGTCGCTCACGACCGCGATCCCGATCCCCGCGTTCACCAGCGCAGCGAGCGTGTCGCCCGCCGTGCACTCGAAGATCACCTGCAGCGGGACGCCGGCCAGGGCGGCCGCCGCGGCGAGCATACGGCCCGACAGATACTGATCGCCGTTGATCAGCAGTGGTTCGTCGCGCAGATCGTCGATCCGCAGCGGGCCGGTGTCCGCGCTCAGGCGATGCGCCGGGGGGAGGAGGGCGTTGATCTGCGCGCGGGCGATGGGAAGGCTCGCGAACCGGCGCTCCACCGGAGGCGCGATGAGAGCCAGATCGCAGGTGTCCTCGGCAAGGCGTCGACGGACGGCGGCCGGGACGTCCTCGACGATCCGAACTCTCGTCTCGGGATGCCGGGGGATCCACTCGGCCAGGAAGTCCGACAGATAGCGGCCTGTCGCGATCGCCGTGCAGGCGATCACGATCGTGTTCGACCAGTTGCCGCTGGTGGCCGCCCGCACCTCGTCGAGGGTCGAGATCAGGCGGCGTGCTCCGGATGCCAGGATCTCGCCCTGCGAGGTCAGCCGGACCCCGCGCGCGGTGCGATGCAGCAGTGTCGCGCCGATCTCCTGCTCCAGACGCGACACCCGCCGCGAGAGCGACGGCTGGGAGACGTACAGGGCGCCCGCCGCCCGGCGGAACCCGCCGTGCTCGACGACGGCGAGGAAGGCGGTGAAGTCGTCGAGTTCCATGCCGGCCCCCTTGCCGCTCGATCCGCTCTCGCGTGCACCGGAGCCCCGCAGAGTGATAGCGGAATCGTATCAGCATGACCGGATATCCGCATCGGAGAGCCACTGCCAGACTCATCGGGCTCGGGTAACGTGATGCCATCAGTCCCAATGAAGGGGTGGAGATCATCCGTTATCCATGTGATGTCAGGTCTGTCGACGCGCGGCGGCCGCGGCGCCGGAGCGCCGATCCGGGCGTGGTGATCAGGTGATATCGGAACTGCGATCATCATTCCCCGATCTGTCCGAGCGCTGCATCCCCGATGTGCCGTTCACGGCCGAGGAGAT
>JBASAE010000207.1:0-1511 GCA_049654285.1 Microbacterium sp. | reverse complement strand
CGTTCCGACCGGAGACACACCGCCATGAAGGTCCTGCTGCCACCTTCCGAGACCAAGCATCCCGGCGGTTCCGGCGCGGCTCTCGACGTCGACGCGCTGGCACTGCCGTCATTGCGCACCCATCGGGAAGCCGTGATCGACGCGCTCATCGCACTCTCCGCCGATGAGGATGCCGCGGCGCGGGTGCTCAAGCTGAGCGCGTCGCAGCGCGAGGAGATCGCGCACAACGCGCGTCTGCGCACCGCCCCGACCTTGCCTGCGGTGGACCGTTACACGGGCGTGCTGTACGACGCTCTGGGTGCGGGCTCCTTGGGAGGTTGGGGGAGGCGCTGGCTCGGTGAGCACGTGCTGATCCATTCTGCGCCCTTCGGCCCGATCGGCGCTTTAGACCCCATCCCCGCGTACCGGCTCTCGGCGGGGACGGCGCTGCCCGGCATCCCCCCGCTGCGCCGGCACTGGGCGGACGCCACGACCGCTGCGCTGGCGGATGCCACGCTCCTGCTCGATCTGCGCAGCGAGGCCTACGTCGCCCTGGGGCCGGTGCCGGTCGGCGTGGCATCGGCGTACGTTCGCGTCGTCACCGAGCAGGGGCGCGCGCTGAACCACTTCAACAAGAAGGCCAAGGGCGAGCTGGTGCGCGCGCTGGCCGAGGACCGCCCGCGTGCGAAGACGCGACGAGGGCTGATGGCCTGGGCGCGGGACCGCGGGATCGTGCTCCGATCGACCGCCGACGCCGGGGCATTGGAGCTCGTCGTCGCCGGGTGATCGTCGCTGCGGAGGCGGTGAGTTCCTTCGAGGCGACGATATTCCGTGTGCGCGAGCCGTTGTCACGCTAGGGTGATCGGTGGCGGTGCGACGTGCGCCGTGCAAACCTCGAACCAGGACATCCGTTCGGAGGAACACATGGATTCTGGCTATGTCGACAGTGCGCTCGGCGCTGTGGTGCTGCTGATCACCTTCATCGTCGTCTTCATCTTCGCCGCCGCGGGATACATCATCACGTCGATCTTCCTGATGAAGATCTTCGACAAGGCCGGCGTGCAGGGCAGATGGCGTGCCTGGGTGCCGATCTACAATGCGATGATCTTCCTCAAGCTCGGCGATCTCAACCCGTGGCTGCTGCTGATCGGCGCCGGGGCGAGCGCGGTGCTGGCCTGGGTCCCGGTGATCGGTCCGCTGATCGGCGCCGCGTCGCTGGTGCTCATGGCGGTCGCCGCGTGGCGGGTCGGCCTCAAGCTGCAGAAGGACGCGGTCTGGGTCATCCTGTACGTGTTCCTTTCCATCGTCTGGCTCGGCATCGCCGCGTTCGACCGGTCACGGTGGAACCCGCAGATCGTCCCGGCGCCGTGGGCCTCGAACGGGTTCCTCGCCGACCGCACGGTCTGGGACGGGGTTCCCGTGCAGGTCGCGGCGGCTTCGCCGGCGCCCGGGTACGGTGCGCCGCAGGGATACGGTGCCCCGACCGGTCCGGGCGGAGCGCCCGCCTACGGTGCCCCGCCGGCCTATGGCGC
>JBASAE010000206.1:0-5014 GCA_049654285.1 Microbacterium sp. | reverse complement strand
CGTGACGAGATACAGGCACTTGATCGCGGCGGCCTCGTTCGGGAAGTGCCCGCGCGCCCGGACGGCCCGCCTGTACCGGGCGTTGATCGACTCGATCGCGTTGGTCGTGCAGATCACCCGGCGGATCTCGACGTCGTAGTCCAGGAAGGGCACGAACTCCGCCCAGGAGGTCCGCCAGAGCTGCACGATCGCGGGATACCGCTCACCCCACTCGGCGGTGAACTCCGCGAACCGGTCCTTCGCCGCCTGCTCGGACGGGGCCGTGTAGACGGGCTTGAGCGAACGGACGATCGCGTCCCGGTGCTGCTGGCCGGCATAACGGAACGAGTTGCGGATCAGATGCACGATGCACTGCTGCACGACCGTCTGCTCCCAGGTGGTGTTGATCGCCTCCGGCAGCCCCTTGAGGCCGTCGCACACCGCGATCAGCACGTCCTCGACCCCGCGGTTCTTCAGCTCGCTGAACACCTGCAGCCAGAACCTCGCCCCTTCCGCGCCGTCGCCGGCCCAGATACCCAGGATGTCGCGTTCCCCGTTCGTCGTGACGCCCATGACGACGTAGAAACGGGGTGTTGCGGACCTGCCCGTCACGGACCTTCACCACGATCACGTCGACGAAGATCACCGGGTAGATCGCATCCAGCGGCCTGCTCGAGCACTCGGCGAGTTCCCCGGTGACTTTCTCGGTGATCCGACTGATCGTGTCCTTGGAGACCGTCGCCCCATAGACCTCGTCGAAGTGAGCGGCGATCTCGCCCGTGGTCAGCCCCCGCGCGGTCAACGAGAGCACGATCTGATCGACCCCCTCCAGCCGGCGCTTCCTCTTCGGGACGATCACCGGTTCGAACGAGCCGTCACGGTCTCTGGGCACCTCGATCTCGACGGGCCCGATCTCGGTGAGCACGGTCTTCTTCCGGGTCCCGTTGCGCATGTTCTCGCTCAGCGGCGTCCCACCGTGTTCGTGGCGGAGGTGCTCGGTCAACTCGGCATTCAGCGCGGTCTCGAGGACGTTCTTCGTGAGCTGGCTGAGCAGGCCGCCCGGGCCGACCAAACTCACGCCCTGCTCCTTCGCCTGCGTCAGCAGCCGCTCGGCGAGGTCCTTCTGATCGATGAGCTCTCCCGTCACGGGATCGATCATCGCGTCATCCAACAACTCGGTCGTGTCAGCCACGGCCATCTCCTTTCGGATCAGGCCGGACCCTCACACACCATAATTCAGACAGTACCAGCTTGGCTGCATGCATAGCCGGGTTCAGCCGTCGCTGGTGAGTTTTCTCGTGGCGATCAGGGCGCTGACGAACACGGTGCTGAGGAATAGCGCCGACATTGCTCCGAAAGTGAGCGCGATTTCTCCCCATGGGATCGCGGCGATGGCGGTGGCGACGGCGTCTCCTGCTTGGGAGAGGTAGCGCCAGGCGATGAACGCGAATGCTGCGGTGAGAAGCATTGCGCTCGTCGTGAGGAGCACGACGGCCTCGGAAAGCAGCGTGGTGATGATGCGGGGCCGGGAGATTCCGAGCAGGTTCAGCATCCGGTACTCGGAGCGACGGTTGAGCGTCGATGCGGCAAGTCCTTGGATCATCGCGACGACCGCGAGCGCGTAGACGGTGCCGAAGAGCGCGATGTTCCCGGAGCTTGCGCTGGATTGTCGCTGTTCGACGCGGGACAGGCGCGGCGTTTGATCTCCCGGTTCAGACGCTCGATGGGGTTGTTGGACCAGATCTTCTGCCAGTGCTCTCGAGGCAGCGCCGCGAATCCGGTCAGATCGCCTTCGGCGGCCTCGAGCATGACGGCGATCTCGGGGAACGAGGACCGCAGGCTGTCGGTGACGGCCTTGTATTGGGCGGTCACGGCCTCGGTCGTGGTCTGCGCGAAGATCGTGGAGATCAGCGCGTTGGCCGGCTTCGAGCGGGCGGAGCCGAGTTTCTGGGTGACGTTGCGCGCGAAATGGACCCGACAACGCTGCCACCCCGCGCCCGGCAAGATCGCCTTGACCGCCGCTTTCAGGCCGGCGTGCGCGTCACTGGTGACCAGCGCGACGCCGAGCGGATCGGCGTCGGTGGCGACCTTCAGCCCGCGGTCGCGGAGGCCGCGGAGGAACTCGGTCCAGAAGTCCGTGGTCTCCGCGTCACCCAGCGCCATCCCGAGGATCTCCCGGTGGCCGTCGCCGCTAACGCCGGTGGCCACGACGAGGGCTTGGGAGACGACACGGCTGCGGTGGCGCACGTCGAGGTAGGTGGCGTCCAGGAACAGATACGGGAACCAGGTGTGATCGATCCGGCGATGCAGGAACTCCTGCACCGACTCATCGATCTCCCCGCAGATCCGCGACACCGTCGACCGGCTGATGCCGGTGTCGTTGCCCAGGGCACGGATCAGCTACTCCACCTTGCGAGTGCTGACTCCCTCGATCCACGCCTGACAGATCACCGCGTAGAGGGCCTTGTCGACCCGGCGGCGCGGGTGCAGCAGGCTCGGGAAGAACGACCCCTCCCGCAACTTCGGGATCTGAAGGTCGACTTCGCCAGCCGGGGTCGCGAGCACCTTCGATCGGGTTCCGTTGCGGCGGGTGGTCCGCTCAGGGGTGCGCTCGTAACGGGCGGCGCCGATCTTCACGGTCGCTTCCGCGTCAACGAGGTCTTGCAGACCGGCTTGCAGCATCCGGCGGAACACGTCCTGATGCGCGAGCTCAGGGTCGGCGAGAATTTCACCGATCAGGGGCGTCAAGGCAGACTGGTACTGGGTCATCGTGGGATCTCTTCTTTGCTTCTTGCCGGAAACAACTGGTCATCCCACGATGGCCCTTCATCGTCTACGACGACGAGAAGCCCCGCGGGAAATGACACCACCCTATGGGACTCACCCGCGGACACCTGGACCCGAAAACGACCCGAAATCCTGAACGACGCTCTTCTGAGCGACAGCCAGAAAGGTCTGTCTGACCAGGGAGTTTGCGGCGGAGACGGAGGGATTTGAACCCCGCGGTGGAGGTCATGCTCGGAGGCGGTCGGGTGCGTTCACGTTGATTCGACGCGAGTAGCGGGTACTTTTGGCTCCGTTCAGCAATGGTCAGAGTTGCCCAGATTTGCGCGATTCTTACGCAGCCGTCGGCTCGCCCGAGGACAGCACGATCCGGCGTTCGCCGAACGTCGCGACGACCTCGACAATACCGCCGAGCACTTCGACGTACGCAGGCAGGGTTGCGAGCCCGGACAGGTCGAGATCGCCGGCCTCGAGCGCAGAGATGGTCGGCTGAGTGAGCGCCATTCGGTCGGCGAGCTCCTTCTGTGCGATACCGCGATCCTCGCGGATTTCACGCAGACGGTAAGCACGCACCTCCGCGCCGAATCGCTCCTGATGCCGTGCGACAGCCCCCTCATCCGGCGCCCGTTTCGCCCGCGCTTCGCCCCAACTCGTCGTCGGGCGCGCCTTGGTGGTTGCACTCGTCTCCGTCGTCCTCCCTCTCGAGCCATGAGCAGCCCAGTCCCCCGAGTGTCGTCGCCGCTCACCAGGAGTCGGAGACACCAGCGCGCATCGGGGCACTGGTGACGGTGCGCAGGAACGAGACGTACTGCTTCATGGCATCCCTCGCCTGTTCCGTGTCGAGCGCCAGCTGATACTCGTGCCCAATGGTCTCGGGGACCCCGCCCGCATCGAAGAACAGCGTCGTGACATCGACCCCGGCTTCCGCCGCAGCCTTCGCCCAGGCAAGATTCTGTGCCAGCAACGGATCGGCCGGCCCCGTCGAGACGAACAGGGGCGGATAGTCGGCGTCGACATGCTTCGGCAGTGCGGTCATGAGGAAGGAGTCGTCCTGCAAGAACTCCTTCCTCCCCGAGTACGCCCACATCACCGTGCGCATGAAGAATCCGAAGGTGGCGTTGTCGTAGTTCACGGTCGTCGGGTCATACGGGCCACTGAACTGCACGGTTCCGACCAGCTGCTGCGGTGCGATCGGCGTCGGAAGCCCAGCGCGCGTCGCATAATCAGGCTGGGCGATCGCCATCGCCGCCTGCGCCGCGATATGGGCACCCGCCGAGTCACCGGCGATCACGACCCGATCAGGATCGATGTGCAGGTCTTCGGCCTTGCCGGTCGCGTAGGCGATCGCGGCGCCCACCTGCCGGACGGCGATGGGATAGATGGCCTCGGGCGCGTGCGTGTACTCGACGTTGACGACGACGAACCCGTGCGAGGCGAGAATCCGCAGGTAGTCGCGCAACGGCTCCTTCTGACCCGCGATGAATCCGCCTCCGTGAACCCAGAACACGACCGGGAGGGATCCGGTCGCATCGTCGGGCCGGAACACGTCGATGCGACCCTGGTCACTGCGCGCGTCGTAGACCAGGTCCAGATCCGAATGGATGCCGTCGGGCACGAGCCGCGCGGCGGTCTGCGCGTTGGCGAGACCCCCGGGGTCGGGAATCTGCCGCAGAAGCCACACGCTCGGCCAGACGCTGACGTTCCAGAACACCACACCGGCGGCGATGACTGAGACGAGAGCGCCCGCGATCCACAGCACGGTCTTCTTCCACCGCTTCATGGGGTCATACTCACGGCATGCGCCCCGTGCGGGCGATCTCACCGAGCCAGGCGAGCGACGGCTTGGGGGTGCGGGCGAACGTCGTCCGGTCTACCGCGATCAGTCCGAACGTGGGCTCCCAGTTGCCCCACTCGTAGTTGTCGAGGAGGCTCCAGTGCAGGTATCCGCGCACGTCGATGCCGTCGTCCAGGCACGCGCCGAGCCCCTGCAGGGCGCCGGTCGTGTACGCGATGCGCTGCTCGTCGGAGCGGGTGGAGATGCCGTTCTCGGTCACCAGGATCGGCACGCCGGGCAGCAGATCTGCGGTGTGGCGGATCGACTCGCCGAGCGCCTCCGGGTAGTACTCCCACCCCGTCGTCGTGCGCGCGACGTGGGCCTCCGGCTCCACCTTGCCGTCGGCGTCGAAGACGGTGCGCGTGTACGCCTGCACCCCGATGAAGTCGTCGTGGACGGCCGCGCTCAGCCAGACAT
>JBASAE010000205.1:0-5751 GCA_049654285.1 Microbacterium sp. | reverse complement strand
AGACCGAGGAGGAGCAGCCGCCCCGCCTGCCGCTCGCCGCGGCTCTTCCGCCCGCGCAGACCCACACGGTCGAAGGGCTGATCGACAATGTGCTGCTGCGCGAGGCCCTCGCCGAGATCGAGGAAGGGGCGAGCAACGAGCAGCTGCTGGGGGTGATGCGGCAGTCGCTGCAGGGACACCTGTACCTGCGAGTGCAGGGCGACGCCGGTCAGCAGATCAGCGAGGGGCAACAGCTCTCGGTCAGCGTGCTGCGCGACGGGGACCAGTCGTTCATGCTGGGCTACAGCAGCGGAATGGCGCTGCGCGCCGCCGTCGAGGCCGAGGGCGACGCGGATCCCGGCGCTTCGTCGGCCGTCGCGCAGTCGGTGGCCTCCGTCTACCAGCAGGTCGTCGCGAGCGGGTTCACCGGCATCATCCTCGACGCAGCCAGCGGCCCGCACCGGGTCGTGTTCCCCTCGGAGCTGCTCGAGCAGGCACTGGAGCAGGGCGACCCCGAGATGACCATCAAGGGGATCGTGTCCTCCGAGCGGCGGCCCGACACGGCGGCCCGGCTCGGCGAGGCGCTGGCGACCACGCGCGCCTGGGTCGCCGTGAACGACGGCAGCAACGGCCAGCCGGTCGGCATCGCAGAGGCGCACACGCCCGACGGCAAGCGGTTCCTGCAGCTCTTCTCGCATCCGCTCGAGGTCGTCGCCCTCGGGCGCAAGGACCGGCCCATGCCGTTCACCCCCGAACAGCTCGCGAAGGTGCTCAGCAGTCACACCGAGATCGCCGGGGTGCTCGTCGACGCCGCCGGCCCCTCGATGGCCGTCGAGCGGGACGCCCTCGGACCGGTTCTCGTCCTGGCCGTCGATCTGGGGGACTGATCCCCGGCGGACCGGCGGCGACCATGTGATTGAATCGGTAAGGCTCACCTCACTGATTCGATTGGCGGCGCGATGGACATCGACGGCTCCGTGGTCACCGCGGTGACCGGCCACATGAACGGCGACCACCCCGAGGACAACCTGGTGATCGCGCAGGCGTTCGGGCATCCCGAAGCCGTCGCCGCGAGCATGACCGGCCTGGACGGCGCCGGGGCCACCTGGCTGGTGACCGATCCCCACGGCGAGCACCGTCTCACGCTGCCCTGGCCGCACGAGATCGTCGATCGCCCCGACATCCGCAAGGGCGTCGTGAAGCTGTACCGCGAGGCATGCCGCCGGCTCGGCGTCGAGGCGCGCCAGGAGCACGGGCAGGCGCCGCACGCCCACGCGGTGGAGGACGTCGGATCGGGTTTCGCGAAGCGGGTGCGCGAGGCGACCTGGGGCGATCACGCCGACAGCGAGGGCGCGGGCTTCATGGCGGGGCTGATGCGGGGCAACGGCACGTTCGACGACTACGTGCAACTGGTCGTGCAGCACTGGTTCATGTACGACGCGCTGGAGGACGCCGCGACGCAGCTCGCCGGGCATCCGGTGGTCGCGGCCCTGCATCCGCCCGCGCTGCTGCGCAGCGAGGCGTTGGATCGCGACCTGGTGCACCTGATCGGCGTCGACTGGCGCGACCGCATCCGGGCGGTGCCCGCCGCGGACGCCTACGCCGCACGGATCCGCGCGGTCGCCGCCGAGGGGTGGATCGCGGGGATCGTCGCGCACCACTACACCCGCTATCTCGGAGACCTGTCCGGCGGGCAGGTCATCGCCCGGCGGATGGCCAGGCAGTTCGGTCTGGACGCCGAGGGCGTCGCGTTCTACGACTTCTCCGCGCTCTCCGACCTCACCGGGTTCAAGGACGACTACCGGCGTGTGCTCGACGCCTTCGGCGAGACGCTGGACGCCGCGGAGCAGACCAGGATGCTCGACGAGGTGCGCACCGCGTACCGGTTCAACACCGAGGTCTTCGACGACCTCGCCGCGGTTCGCGCGGTCTGAGCACGTCCGGGCCCGGATGACGGGACGTACCGCGACCTGAACATCACGGGACGGCGCGCGGGACATGACCGGGGCCACGGTGCGGCGAGCGAGGCTCTCGACGCGCCGGAGACCGGCCCGTAGGGTGAGGAGATGGCCTCCGAACGCGTGACGCTGACCGTGACCGATCCCGAGGGAGCGCGCGATGTCGCGCTCTCCAGCCCGAACCGCGTCGTCTGGCCGGCGGACGGCGGCGGCATCACCAAGGCCGAGTACGCCGACTACGTGCAGACCGTGGCCGAGCCCTTCCTCGCAGCGAACGGGCACCGCCCGGTGTCGCTGGAGCGGTTCCGCGACGGGATCGGCGGCGAGGGCTTCTTCTCGAAGAACCCGCCCAAGGGGACGCCCGACTTCGTGGACGCCGTCACCGTGACCTACAACAGCGGCCGCAGGCATCCGCAGATCGTGCTGAACCGCACCAGCGCGATCGTCTGGGCCGTGCAGATGAACACGATCGTGTTCCACCCCTGGGCCTCGCTGGCATCCGACACCGACAACCCCGTCGAGCTGCGCATCGATCTCGACCCGCAGCCGGGCACCGGGATGCCCGAGGCGATCGCCGCCGCCCGCGAGCTGCGGGCCGTGCTGCGCGAGGCCGGGCTCGAGCCGTTCATCAAGACCAGCGGGAACCGCGGGCTGCACGTGTTCTGCCCGATCGTGCCGGAGTGGGAGTTCCTCGTCGTGCGGCACGCGGTCATCGCCGCCGGTCGCGAGCTCGAGCGGCGGATGCCGGACGCCGTCACCACGAACTGGTGGAAGGAGGAGCGCGGCGAGCGCATCTTCGTGGACTTCAACCAGGCGAACCGCGATCGCACGATGGCCGGTGCGTACAGCCCTCGAGCGCTGCCGGGCGCCCCGGTCTCGACCCCGGTGCACTGGGATGAGCTCGACGACCTGGATCCGGCGCGGTTCACCGTGCGCACGCTCCCGGCTCGGCTCGCCGACGGCGGCGACCCCTGGGCGGACATGCAGAAGGCGCCGGGGCGCATCGACACCCTGCTCTCCTGGTGGGAACGCGACGTCGCGGACGGCCTCGGCGAGCTGCCCTTCCCGCCCGAGTTCCCCAAGATGCCCGGCGAACCCCCGCGTGTGCAGCCCAGCAAGAAGGTCGCGGCGAACTGGGACGATGCGGATGCCTGAGCCGGGCATCGTCGACCGCGCCATCGCCCGGCTGCTCGGGACGCCGTGGCTGGTGCGACTCCCGATCGCGTTGTACCGTGCCGGGTTCGGCTGGGTCTTCGGCCGCCGCCTGGTCATGATCGAGCATCTCGGCCGGAGCTCGCACGAGCCGCGATACGTCGTCGTCGAGGTCGTCGAGCGCGAACGCGATGTGATCCGCGTGGCGTCCGGGTTCGGTGGCACGGCGCAGTGGTACCGGAACCTCAAGGCCAACGGCGTGGCCTATCTCAGCACCGGACGGGCGCGCCGGGTCCCGGCCGCCGTGCGGATGCTGGATGCCACGGAGTCGGCGGAGCTGCTGAAGGGGTATGCCGCCGCGCACCCCGAGGCATGGCGGCGTCTCAGTGCGGCGATGGACTTCGCCGCCGGAGGAGTGGCGGAGATCCCGATCGTCGAGTTCCGGCCTCCGGATCCTCCTTCGGCCCAGGCCGTGCCGCGGCCGGAGTCGGGCTGATCGCTCGTCCGCGGTGTCGCGGGTCTCGACTCCGTCGGCTGGCCACCATCGGGCCACGCTCGCGGGGCCACCGGGGTTGCGCCCGCGCGTGTTGCGGGCGCTAATGGGAACATGTACGAGATTCCCGCGCCGATGCTGGCGAAGGCGGCCGTGTCCGTTCCCGATCCGGCGCAGCGGCCGATGCTGTTCGAGCCGAAGTGGGACGGCTTCCGCGGGCTGATCGCGTGGGACGGCGCGACCGTCGAGATCGGATCCCGCGGGGCGAAGCCGCTGACGCGGTACTTCCCCGAGCTGGTCGAGGCGCTGCCCGACATCCTGCCCGGACCGTGTCTGCTCGACGGCGAGATCGTCGTCGCCACGGGCCCCGTGGGGGCGCAGCGGCTGGACTGGGAGGCGCTCAGCCAGCGCATCCACCCCGCGGCCTCGCGCGTGGCGAGGCTGTCGCAGGAGACCCCGGCGATGTTCATCGCGTTCGACCTGCTCGCCGAGGGCGACGAGGACATGCGGGGGCAGCCGTTCCGGGAGCGTCGCGCCCGCCTCGAACGGATGCTCGCCGGTGCCGCGCACCCGCTGCACCTGACCCGCACCACGACCGACCGGGACCTCGCCGAGCGGTGGCTCGCGGAGTTCGAGGGCGCCGGGCTGGACGGCGTCGTGGCAAAGCCGCTGGACGATCCGTACGCACCGGGGAAGCGCACGCTCATCAAGGTCAAGCACGCCCGCACCGCGGACGTCGTGGCGCTCGGATACCGGGTGCACAAGAGCGGATCGGGTGTGGGCTCGCTGCTGGTCGGGCTGTATTCCGATGACGGCATACTGCGGCAGGTCGGAGGCGTGGCGGCGTGGAGCGATGAGATGCGGCAGCAGCTGGTCGCGGATCTGGAGCCGCTGGTCGAGCGGGATGCCGCGGGCGACGCCGTCACGGGCGAGGGCGAGCGGTCGCGGTTCAGCGGCGCGAAGGACGTGTCGTTCGTGAAGCTGCGCCCCGAGCGCGTGCTGGAGGTGCGGTACGACCAGCTCGAGGGCGCACGGTTCCGTCACACGGTGCAGTTCGCCCGTTGGCGCCCCGATCGGGACGCGGCCTCCTGCACCTACGACCAGCTCGACACCGTCGCCGGCTACGACCTCGCGGACGTGCTGGCGTAGCGGTCCGTCCCCGGGGCGGATGGAGGCCGTCGCCGCACACCGCCTCGCAACCGTCGGGTCCATCCGCCGTGTCCCGGACGCGGGTGGAGAACGCCGCCCGGCGCGGATCGGGGATGCGATCGGCATCCGCGTTCCTGGGGACGCGTCGTCTGCGGCTCCTCGGTCAACGAGCGGAAGCGGGCGGGACCGCCTCGAAGAGGTCGGGGAGGCTGGCGGGCGTCCCCGCATCGGACAGGGCGGTGCGGGCGGCGTGCCAGCCGGCCATGGCGTTCACGCCGGGGCCCGGGGGAGCGGAAGCCGAGGCGAGGTAGACGCCGCTCATCGGGGTGCGCCACGGCGTCCGGGAGAGCGTCGGGCGCCGGAAGGCCTGCGCCAGCGTGAACGCGCCGCCGAACACGTCGCCGCCGATCTCCGCGGGGTTGAGCGCCTCCCGGGCCGACGCCGGGACCGCGGCGCTGCCGAGGATCAGATCGCGGAACCCGGGAGCGAACCGCTCGACCTGACGCACGATCGACTCGGTCGGGTCGAGGTCCGAGCCGTTCGGCACGTGGATGTACGCCCACAGCACTGCGCAGCCCTGCGGCGCGCGTGAGTCGTCCAACGCCGAGGGCTGCACCGTCAGCACGTAGGGGCGTTCCGAGACCGTGCCCCGGGCCACCGCGTCCTCGCTCGCCGCGACCTCGGCGTGCGAGCCGCCCAGGTGCAGGGTCGGGGCCTGGGCGAGCCGCGGATCCGCCCACGGCACCGGCCCGCTCAGCGCGAAGTCGACCTTCGCCGCCGCCGCGCCGTACCGATAGGCGCGCAGCGCCCGCGCGTATCCGGCCGGCACGTCGGGCAGGGTGAGGGCGAGTCTCGGCGAGGTGTTCAGCATCAGCAGGTCGCCGCGGGCGGGGTCGCCCCAGTCCAGCCGGGACAGGTCGCCGACGAGCGTGTCGGTGCGGACGGCGCCGCCGTGCGCTTCGAGGTCGGCGCGCAGCGCGTCGGCGATCCGCTGGGCGCCGCCGCGCGGATAGGGCCAGC
>JBASAE010000204.1:0-5867 GCA_049654285.1 Microbacterium sp. | reverse complement strand
TTGCGGAACTGCTCGTGTGCGAGCTCAGCGGACTTGCGGAACATCACCAGGTCGGTGAACTCCGGGTCGAGCTGGGTGAACGTGCCGTCCTGTTCGAGCCGGGACTGGGGCTGCCCGACGCGCATGTAGACGCGGGCGTCGCCGTTGCTGGTGAACGTCAGCTCTGGATCGGTGGCGACGAACCCTGCGAGGGACTGTTTTGTGCGGATGGTCATCAGCGGGTGCTCCTATCGGCTTGGGCCTCGGTACATGGAGGTATGAGATAGGTGCGGAGCACGTTCCTCCGAACGTCAGTGGTGTCCGAGATAATCAGTGCACGGGCAACGGGTCCGACTTGGCGAGCAAAGGAGCAGTCATGGCTAAAGGTGACATTTCGACCTACAACGAAGGCGGCGTGTGGAAGTCGAAGGTGGAAGGCAGTAGCCGTGCAGCCCACGCGGGCGGCACGAAAGCAGAGCAGCAGGCTGTCGGGCGACAGATGGCGCAAGACCGCGGCGTCGAACACACCATCCGCAAGATGGACGGCACCATCGGAGAGAAGAACTCTTACGGCAACGACCCGCATCCGCCCCAGGGCTAGCTAGCAACATCTCGCGTCTGCAACACCTGTTCCACCCCGCTTCGATCTGCACGAAGTTGTTTCCCGTCGGGGCGTGCTGGCCACGGGCGCAGGTTGGTGATGATGGGGCGCGCGGTGCGGAGCATCACGACACCGGTACCGAACGGGAGCGTCCGCAGCACGTCGGGCGGAAGGATCGGGACTCGACGGATAGAGCGCTGGCTGGAATGCGCACCGTACGCGTCGGTGGTGATGGAGTCCGTGGTTTCATCGCGGTCGCCGATGAGCGTGGCGAGGTCCTGGAGATCGCGACTGTTGGACGCTCCGCCGAGGATGATCTTCACGATCGAGGCGTCCCAGATCGCGTTCGCATGGTTCTCTCCCCACTTCTCCCGCGCCTGCGCGAGTGACTGCAGCACGGGAAGGGGCGTGATGCCGGTGCCGCCGCCTTCAGCCATCAACGTCGGCAGTGACGGCAGCGGGGCGAGGTTTCCGATCTCATCCAAAGCCAGCAGCAACGGTGGGTCCATGCGTGCGCCTGGTGAGCGTGCGGCGATCTTCCTCGCGGTCTCGACGAGGTCTTCGATGAATGCCGCCACCAGCGCAGACGATGCGCCCGCCCCAGCACCGGTAGCAAGCAGATAGAGCGTCCCATTGCCGAGGAGGAAACTCTCGGGGTCGAATTCCTCACCCGGTGCAGGGCTAACGGCATCGAGGACGCGGGGGTCCGCGAGGGCGGAGAACGCGAGGGAAACTCCCTGCCAGATGGAGTCGCGGGTGCGAGGATCGGCCTGCACCATCGCATCCAGCGAGTCCGCCCACCCTTCCGCCGCCCCCGCATGCGACGAGAGGACCCGGACCGCGTCTGCTGCAAGGGTGGGGTTCAGTGCCCACTGGTACAGGGTCTTCGCGTCCCGTCCGTCGAGGGCCGCCGCGTGGAGGAGCCCTTGGATTGCGGCGGTGGTTTTTCCTTCCCAGAAGCCCGCGTCTTGAACCCCGCCGAATCCGGTCGCGGTGGCGAGGCCTTTCGCGCGGATCATCGCCGTCAGCGGGTCCTGACAGCCCCGCACGGGCGACCACCGCATCCCTGCAGGCAAGCCAGGGGCGAGCTGTTGCGGGTCGAACACCGCCACTGGCCCTTTCCGTTCCCTGGCCTTCATCGTGGCGGTGAGGTTGTCGGGCCGAGTGCTGGTCGTGATGACGGCTCCTGGTGCGTCGAGGATCGCGTTGATCACCACGTGCAGGCCCTTACCGGAACGGGGCGGGCCGATGAGAAGGATCGAGTCTTCGACGGTCGCCCACACCTGCCCACCTTTCGCCGTCCCAAGCAAATACCCGACTTCCTCCGGCTTGACTTTCTCCGTCAGCGACGGGCGCAGCGTTGCTGCCTTCTTCACCAGGGCTTTCGCGGACGCCACCCGTGCGACCTCACCTGCCGTCGCTGTCCCCGCGAGCCGGTGGGGATCCGTCTTCGACCGAGACCGGTAGATCGCCCGCGCGACGAAGAACCCTGCCGCCCCCAGCACGCCAAGGAACACGAACACGACCACCCAATAGAGAATTGGGTTGAGCCCCTCAGCTCCGAGCGCCGCCCCCGGATTTGTCGGGTGCTCGAGCATCGCGAGCCCGGAGGTGAACCCACCAGCAGGCTCTGGCAGGCCGGTCAGGAACGCCGTGACCGAGCCTGCGATACGCAGAAGACCGGTGAACGCGGCGGCAGTGACAAGCGCACCGAGTGCGAGGTTGATGAAGAGATCGTTCGCGGGTTTCGCCTGTACAGGTCCAGACACGACACAGCACCTTCCCGACCCCAGAGGCGGAAGAAGCGGGGTCAGGAGAACAGGTACGAGCCAGAGTTAGTCGATGGCTTGGACCGAGGTCGTGCCTGAGATTCGTCCCAGCAGAATGACCTCGCCGCTGCTGAGCGCGGGCCTCTCGCCTCGGTCGATCAGGGCACGGGCATTCCCGATGTGATCTGCTGATGAGTGACGAAGGACGATCGCTACGGCGACATCCTCACCGGGGACGAACCCTTCTGCTGTGAACTCCAACAAGCTCGGAACCGACACTGGTTCACCGGCTGTTTCGGGCGGAGCGAACGGAGATCGAGGCTGCGGAGCGGGTGGCGTGAGGATGTCAGCTCGGATACTGCCATCGAGTTCCCGCACCTCCACCCTCGTCGGCGTAGCAAACCGGGCGACAAGCTCGGTCACTGTTGCAGCGATCTCACTACGGGTGATCGGGGTGGCGGCAAGTTTGTCGCCGTTGACCGTCACGACCAATCTCGTGTCAGAAACCGCTTCGAGGAGGATCTGCGGCAACACCGCAGGCACGACCCGTGGAAGGCTCTCACTGGAGGACGGGGTGTCGGGTTTGCGTGCAAGGAGGCGTCGTCGAAGGTTCATGCCAGGAAGGTGCGGCCTGGCCCCGACCGGCCCACGTCTCCGCGGTCGGCCGCTTCCATCGCGAGTCCTTCTGCGCGCTCGGCTAACTGGTATGTGTTCTTCGCCCAGGTTTCGGTCACGCGCAGCAGTCGCTCGTAATCATCGGACGCGATCTCGCCCTCACCGATGGTCATCCACGGATACGAACCATCCGTACTCGGCACATGGACTTCTGATTCCCACGACCAGGACGTCGGAACCCTTTCGTCGTCTCGCCAGTCAGTACCCGTGTACAGCTCGGTGACTGCGAACCTCGACGCGTGTCCCTCGAGCGGGTAGAAGACGTAGTGGCCAGCACCGAACGTCACCGGGTCTTCGAACGCGAGAAAGACGTGCTTGTCGTACCGGGTGCCGAGCTCATTCATCCCATCGTGCAGGGCCATCATGTTCCGGGACAGCTGCTCCTCGGTGAGCCTGCCCGGTGCACCCACGACTGCTGGAGAGCTTTGCTGCGACCCGAACTCCTCATTCACATTCACGATCACGCCTCGCCAGCCGCATCCGCTACTTGCGTGCGTGGCGCTGTCTCTATTCCCGCGTCTTCGTGAGTTGCTTCCATGTGGTTCAGGTGCGTCCTGCCCGCTGTAGCAACGAAGCCACGCCGGATCAAGATTCCTGACAAACCATCACGATTCCTGACGATTCGGGCGTATTCTTGATGCATGGTCAGGATTGCTGAAGTAGCGGGCTGATGAACCTCGCTGTCGTTCGGAGTATCGGGACCGCTCGCGGGTGGCGGTCCGAGGAAGATGCTGCGGACTTCGAGCAGGAGATCATCGACCAGTACGCGCTCGCGATGGCCGCAGCTGGGCTCAGCGACGCTTACATCTCGCACTCACGAACAGCGATCTTCGAGCTCCGTTCGCACGTGAATATCCCGCTGTGGCAGGTCAAGCCCGCCGACGCGGACGCGTTTCTTGCCGGGCTTCGCCGAGCGGGTCTTGCGGCTTCGACGCGTGCGGGCAAAGCGGGCGTGATCGCCCAGTTCTTCGACTTTGCGATCAGTCGGTATCAGGCCGACATCAACGCGCTTACCGGGTGGGTGATCGAGCAGCCCATCGATGAGTACAACCGGCAATCGGGTTCGTCGCTCGGCAAAGTCCGCGTCCCGCCCTCGGACGCGGAGGTCGACCGACTCTTCGGCGGCTGGGCGGCTTCGTTGCAGGATGAGCGGCGATTTCTCCCGGCGGCGCGGAACTACTTCGCGGCGTCGTTGTGGCGGCGAGTCGGGCTGCGGATCACGGAGAGCACGAAACTCGATCTTCGCGACTGGCGGCCCGATCTCGGCACGCTCGGGAAACTGCATGTCCGATTTGGGAAAGGCTCGCGCGGGCGCGGCTCGAAGCAGCGCCTGGTTCCCGCGATCAACGGTGCCGACAAGCTCATGGATTGGTGGCTCGGCGACGTGCGGCACAGGTTCGGCTCGGATTGGGATGACCCGGATGCGCCGCTGATCCCGTCGGAACGGTTCGATCATGAGCTCGGCCGCACGGGGAGGGCCAGCGACGATGTGCTCCGGCGCGGGCTGGTGCGTGCGACCGAGCGGTTTCTGCCTGCGTGGTCGGGTGATCTGACTCCGCACGTGCTGCGGCACTATTGCGCGTCGTCGCTGTATCTGGCGGGTATGGACTTGAAAGCCCTCCAAGAACTGCTCGGGCATCAGTGGCTGTCGACGACGACGCAGTACATCCACGTCTCGAGCCAGCACATCGAGGATGCGTGGGCGCACGCGAACAAGAGCGTTGAGGAACGATTCGAAGGGATGGCGTGACTGATGAAGTGGAACCTGAGAGTCCAGGCCGCTGAGCGCGGCATCTGGAAGTCTGCGGAGTTGCGGCGCATGCTCGCCGCCGCTGGGTTGGAGATGAGCCAGGGCAAGATGTCGGGGCTGTGGACGGGCACTCCGACGACGATCCGCCTCGATGATCTCGACGTGATCTGCCACGTCCTGGACTGCCAGCCGACAGACCTCCTCGTGCCCGAACCGGAAAAGGTCAGCGCGCGCACGCGAAGGCTCGAGCAGCACAGCGAGGCCAACGGTTCGACACCGCGAGTGACGCCACGGTTGGGCGCGAAGGATGACCGGCCCGCCCCGCCACTATGAGTCCGGCACGCGGTCCGAACGGGCCGCTGAGCCCGCCGCTGCCCTGCACGGGGTGCGGCGTGAAACCGGCCGCGTGGCTCCAGCCTCGCGTCGACTACTGCTACGACTGCATCCCCGGCGGCCCCTTCGCTCCGCCGCTATGCCGCAGATGCGGATCGAGCGAGTACTACAGCCAAGGATTGTGCGCGCATTGCCATCCGGGAAGTCCCGGCTTCATGGGGTCCTGCCGTGATTGCCTGGCCTGGGGCGTCTACCGGAATCGCAACTGGCGGTGCCCGAAGTGCCGCTGGTGGTTCAAGCACTACCCGCAAGGCGAATGCGTCTCGTGCCATCGCGACGTCACCATCGGTGAGCAGGGCTACTGCCGCCTCTGCCTGGAGACCGCCCGGATGCTGCAAGTACTCGGCGAACCGCTCGACCTCGACGCACCGCGAAAGTTCGGGGCGCAACTGTTCTTCGCCGTGATGAACGATCCCCGCAGGCCTGCCGAGAAGCACCGGCCGATGGCGATGAGCCTGCGCCAAGCGATCCGGCTCGTCGCCGCGCCGCCGCCGGTCGCCGAGAGCACCCAGCCGGTGCTGTTCGATCTGGATCCCGACCCGGAACGGGTGCGGCAGCGCTCGAACGAGATCCGGCTGCGCGACATCACCTCCCGCACCGATCACTTCCTGTACGCCCGCGCCGCCGAGTATGCGTGGAGCAAACGGCAGACGAACCAGGTGCGGCGCACGTTGAAGATTCTCCAGCTCGTGTTCCCCGG
>JBASAE010000203.1:0-1775 GCA_049654285.1 Microbacterium sp. | reverse complement strand
ACCGGATGCGGCCGCCAAGGACATCGGTGCGTTGTCGGCGAAGAGAGCGATATCGGCCTCCGCGGCGTCCACCCGGTGGGAGAAGCCGGGGAACCGTCCTTCGAGGAGGGCGCACCAGGCGCCCAACGACCAGACGAAGGGGGAGCTGACGTTCGCGACGCGCTGAGGGATCGACTCGGCGTGCAGTGCGAGGTACACCGCTTCGGCGACGTCCACCGAGTACACCCATGCTTTACGGCCCTCGCGGGGGAGCACCGCACCTCGCCCGTGGAGGGCGCGGGCGAGCAGCTGATAGGGCGCGCTCGTGGCGTCGCGCACCGGGCTGCGGTGCTCCCAGCGTCCGAACACGTCACCGAGTCGCAGGCTGACCGCGTCTACGCCGCGGACCTCGGCGACGCGCAGGGCGATCTGCTCTCCGGCGAGCTTGGTGATCTCGTACAGGGTGGCCGGACGCTCCTGCCCGGCGTCCTCGACGAGAAGCTCCTCCTCGGTCGTCGCGGTGCCATAGGCCGCGATCGAGCCCAGGTGCACGAAGCGGCCGGTGCACGCATCGGCGAATGCGCCGGTCACGGCCGCCGTCCCGGTGCAGTTGACGTCGACCACATCGGCGGCGTCGCTCCTCTCGCGTTCGACGTCCGGGGTGACCGCGGCCCCGTGCACGACAGACTCGATACGCCTCTCCCTGAGCACGCGGCGCACCAGGTCGGCGTCGCGGACGTCTCCGGGCACGACCTCGACGCCGAAGCCTTCGAAGGCGCGGGCGACCTCCCCGGTGGGGACGCCCGCCGCGAGCACCACCACCTCGTCGCCTCCCGAGCGCAACCGTTCCACGACCGCCAGCCCGACCGTGCCCGTCCCGCCTGTGACCAGTGTCCTCATCGCGCGTCTTCCCCTTCTCCGGAGTCCGTCATCATCAGCGACTCGGCGAGGTCGAGCAGCAGCCGCTCGCCGGCGCCGGTCTCGGCCAGCTGGATGCCGATCGGGCGGCCGTCGGCGAGGGGCGCAGCCGGCACGGACAGTGCCGCTCGCCCCGTGGCGTTGACCCACATCGTGAAGGCCGAAAGCGCGGAACCGTCGACAGCGGTGCCGTCGCTGTACGTCGGGGCACCGCCGACCTCCCACGCTGCGCAGAGACCGGTCGGGCAGAGCACGGCATCGACGTCCGCGAACGCCGTTGCGCAGTCCCGGCGGATCGCCTCGATGTCCTCGAGCGCGTCGCGGTAGTCGCCTCCGGTCACCGCTGATCCCCGGAGGGCCAGCTCCTCGAGGGCGGGGCTCGACGGGGCATCCGGCGCCGGTGCCGTCGAGAAGGCGCGCATCGCGCCGACGGCGGCGACCGTCTCCCACGCACCTCTCAGCGTGCGCCACGAGAACGGTGCCGCGACGGACCGCACCTCGATTCCCCGGGCGCGGAAGGCGTCGGCCGTCGCGCGGAGCCGCTCCCGCACCTGCGGATCGCTGTGCACCTCCTCGACCTCGTCGAACATCGCGATCCGCTCCGTGGCATCCGACGAAGTGTGCGCGCCGTCCGACACCGCGTCGAGCACGGTGCGCATCATCGTCACCGAGCGGGCGAGGATGCCGAGGGTCTGGAAACCCGGGACCAGCTGGGGGAAGCCGTCCGCGCGGGGCACCGTGCCGTGCGCGGTCTTCAGGCCGAGCACGCCGGTGAGGCTGGCGGGATTGCGGGCGGAGCCGCCGCCGTCGGTGCCGAGCGCGAAGGGCACGATCCCCGCGGCCACGGCGGCCGCCGAGCCCCCCGAGGACCCTCCGGG
>JBASAE010000202.1:0-2769 GCA_049654285.1 Microbacterium sp. | reverse complement strand
CGCGAAGCCCGACTCGGGCGCCTTCCAGGGCTACCTCGCTGTCCAACTGCTGGCCGCGGCCATCGAGAAGGCCGACAGCACGGACACGGCGAAGGTTCAGGAGGCGTTGAAGGGCCTTTCCCTCGAGACGCCGCAGGGGCTGAAGATGACGATCGATGCCGAGACGCACGCGGGCAACGGTGCGGCGACGGTGGCGCTGCTCCAGGGTGACC
The DNA here is from genome assembly GCA_049654285.1 of Microbacterium sp. GTDB lineage: Bacteria > Actinomycetota > Actinomycetes > Actinomycetales > Microbacteriaceae > Microbacterium. The sequence goes on along the minus strand of JBASAE010000202.1, from coordinate 2,557 downwards.
CCCAGGCGCCGCAGGGTGTCTCCATCACCGACTGCTCGCTGGTCCCGGCGGGCTGAAGGTGACCCGGCCGCGGGTCGTCGCCCCTCGTCCGACGGACGACGACCCGCGAGTCCCTGACTGCTCCCCGAACGTGGACTCCTTCGAATGAACGGGAACTCGAATGAATGATGTGATCTCCATCCTCGTGGCCGGTGTGGCACAGGGTGTCCCGGTCTTCATCGTCGCCAGCGGCCTCACACTCATCTACGGTGTGCTCCACGTCCTCAACTTCGCGCATGGCGCCTTCTTCCTGATCGGGGCGTTCATCGTCACGAGCACGCTGCAGGCCAACACCATGGGATCGTTCCTGCTCTCCGTCCTGCTCGCCGGGATCGGTGTGACGGTGGTCGGCGTCGTCTCCGAGGTGGTCGTGTTCCGTCGTCTGTACAAGGCCGGATCGACGGTGAGTTTCCTCGGAGCCTTCGCCCTGTTCCTCGCGCTGGTGGGCGTCGCGATACTGATCTGGGGGACGAATCCCAGAACGGTGGCCTATCCGCAAGGGCTCAACGGTTCCTTCGAGTTCCTCGGCGCCCGGATCGGGCAGTACGACATCGCGATGGTGATCGTCGGAGGCGTCATCGCCGTCGGCCTGTGGCTGCTTCTGACGAGGACGTCCCTCGGCACCCGTGTGCGGGCGATCTCGCAGGACCGGACGATGGCGATGGCCCTCGGCATCCGAGTCGGCCGGGTGTCCACGACGGTCTTCGCCATCGGCGCGTTCCTCGCCGGGGTCGCGGGAGCTCTGATCACACCGGTCTCGTCGATCGACGAAGGCCTGGGGCTCAGCAGCGACTACATGATCCCCGCGTTCATCGTCATCATCGTCGGCGGCCTCGGGTCGGTGCCCGGAGCGCTGATCGCCGCGCTCGGCCTGGGCATCATCGAGAGCGTCCTCTTCCGGGTCGCCCCGGGGCTCAGCGGTTTCAGCTACTACCTGGTGGTCGCCGTGTTCCTCATGTTCCGTCCACAGGGGCTCTTCGGCTCCCCTTCGCACTCGTTCAAGATGGCGCGGTGATGACAAGATGCAGAAGCTGACCGATCGGTTCCCGATGACATTCAGGTCGGGCGTGCCGTTGCTGATCGCCTTCGGCCTGGCGATGGTCCTGATCCCGCTGCTCTTCACGGGGAGCTCCCTCTTCACCTGGACGACCGCTGCGGCATGGGCGCTGTTCGCCACCGGGACGAACGTGATGTTCGGATGGACCGGCCTCCTGTCGTTCGGCCAGGCCGCCTTCTTCGGAATGGGCGCCTACACGATGGCGCTGCTCCACTCCTCCTTCCCGGACATGGACGGCATCCTGATGCTTGTGGTCGCGGCCCTCGCGGCGGCGGCGGTGGCGGTCGTCTTCGCGTTGGGCGCGCTGCGCACCAGCGGTGCTCAGCTGGCGATCCTGACCCTCGTGCTGGCGGAGGTGCTGTGGCTCCTCACCTACCGGGTCCCCGCGCTCAAGGGCGAGGACGGGTTCAGCGGACTCTTCTCCATCAAGATCCTCGGCAGCCCGATCACCTCGGACGCGCAGCTGTGGTACTACACGATAGCCGTCGTCGCCATCTGCGTCTGGCTCATCTGGCTGCTGAGCGGATCGACGCTGGGCAGGGCGATGCGCGCCGTGCGCGACGACCCCTGGCGCTCGGCGGCCCTGGGCATCCGCGTGCGAAAGGTCCAGGTCGTCGCGTTCGGCGTCGCGGCGGGCTTCTCGGCCGTCGCCGGTGCCCTCGTCGCACAGGGCCAGGGAGTCGTCAGCCCGTCGATGCTGACGTTCGCATTGTCCGGACAGGTGCTCGTCGCGTGCCTGCTCGGCGGGATGAGCAGCTTCGGAGGCCCGATCCTCGGCGCTGTCGTTCTCGTCTGGGCGGAGACCCTGCTCAGCCGCTACGTCGACGATTCGAACCTCTTCGTGGGACTCCTGCTCCTCGTCATCGTGCTTCTGCTGCCGCAAGGGCTCGCCTCACTCCCCGCGCAACTGTGGCCGGGGAAGAGATCGTCGTTCCCGACCGGTCCCTCGACGACGTCCCGCGCGCGCGGAGGATCGCCTGCCGCGACCGAGGAGGTGGCCAAGTGAGCAACATCCTGACGCTGACCGGAGTGTCGAAGTCGTACCAGGGAGTCCCGGCCGTTCAGGACGTCGATCTGCGCGTGGATCAGGGCGAGCGGCTGGCAGTCATCGGACCCAATGGAGCAGGCAAGTCGACGCTCTTCGGACTGATCGCGGGAGAGCATCGCCCTACGCGGGGGCGGATCGTCTTCGATGACAGGATCGTCACCCGCCTGCACTCTTCGGCTCGCGCGGCGCGCGGAATGAGCCGGACGTTCCAGGTGGCGCGACTGTTCAACTCCATGACCGTGCGGGAGAACCTGTTCATGTCAGCGCTGGCTGGTCGCTCGCAGGAGCTCCGTGCCTGGGACGCCGTGGTCAGGCGCAAGCGGTCCTGGTCACTCGTGGACGAGGCGATCGAGATCGCCGGACTCGAGTCGTTCGTCCACTCAAGCGCCTCTGCGCTTCCTCAGGGAGCGCGC
>JBASAE010000201.1:0-4962 GCA_049654285.1 Microbacterium sp. | reverse complement strand
TCTTCTCGATCAAGCTCACGGGCGAAAGCAGAAAGCGAGGGCGGAATCAGCTTTATCCGGGAGGACTGATCGAACGACTTGAGGTAGTCGAGATCACCGCTGCCCTGGATCCACAGGCTCACCGACTCGTAATTCGCGATCAGAGTGGACAGGAGGAACGAGTCAGCCTCACGATCCCGCGCGTAGTCCGTCAGCGTCAACACCACGTTAGGAGCCTTCTTCACAGGAATCTCGGCGGCGAGTTCAGGAGTCAACCCCCAGGTTGTGGGGCACCCGGTGTTGATCGCCTTGAATCCCAAGGATTCGAGATACACCTTGGTACTCTCGTCTCGTACCGAGTGGTAAAAATCTTTCGAAAGCGCTCGTTCGTAGACTTTTCTCGTGTAGCGGCCCGGCCGACCCTCAGCCCTGCTGATTGCTCTTCCCACGCCGATGCAGACGGCTCCCGAATAGAGTCGGGCGCCCATGAGATCGACATTCCAGCCCGGATCGAGCTTGAAGAGATTGTCCTTGAGGATGTTCGTCCCACCGATGAACTTGAGATCGGCATCCCGGCAGTTCCGGATGATCCTGTTGGATCGAAGTTGCTGAAGGGATCCCAGCAACGGACTGTGGGTGGAGTAGCGAATGGTGAAACTCTTGTCAAAAAGATAGGACATCTCCGACATGACCGCTTCATTAATGATGAAGTCGCCCATGTTGGAGGTGCCATACGACGGATCAAAGAGGACGATACGCTTCATTATTCTCCCGGGATCACGCTCAAACACGTGCCCCTCTACGCAACTGACCCCGAGAGGTACCTGCGCATCATGGCTACAAAAGACAGTTCACGATACGATACTGCAGGCGCCGTACGGGCCCAAACGCGATGCCGAGCACTTGCGGGCCGGAGGAAGCCCTGCCAGACGCGGACCGCGAAACCGAGCGTGCTAGCATCAACAACCGGCCGGCATCGCCCCGGACGCGGTCCAGCCCGGCTTCACCGTGACGCACGATGTCGTCGCTCGTTCGGCGCTCAAGGATTCGTTGGAAGGCTCCGGACATTTTTCTGACAAGTGAAGATCTCTCTGCCCAGGGGTTAGGAACCGTATTCGCGATCTTCCTGGGCGTGCTCTTACTCCTGCGCATCGCGACACGAACGACATCACGACTCGTGCGCGGTGTTGCCCTCACCGGCGCCTGGGCTGCGCTCACCATCACGCCTGCGCTCCGCGTGATCTCCAACAACTTGGGGCACGGCGACTCGTACAAGTACAAGCTCCAGTTCCTCTCCGACGCCGGAGCGGCAGGCCTCCCCATGGCCCACACAGGCACCGCTGGCGCCACCGAGCCGCTCTATCTCCTCCTGATCCGCGCACTTCGCACCATCACCGACGATCCGCGGGTGTTCTTCCTGATCGTGTACGGCATCATCTCGTTCGGCCTCGTGTACTTCATCGCGAAGACCATCCGCTCCGCTCACCCCATCCTCCCCCTGCTGCTCGTGTTTCCTTCCTGGCTGCATGCCTTCAGCGGCATGCGCAATTGGATGGCGATTGCCCTAGTGCTGGTGGCCCTCACCTGGTACATGCGCAAGCGCACCCTCTGGTTCTACGTCTGGGTTGCGATCGCCACGGGTTTCCACTTCTCCGCTGCGCTGACCTTCGTCTTCCCATTGGTCGCCTGGTTGCTGTTCCGCCGACGCGGGATCGTCTGGACAGTGTTCATCCTGGCCGTCCTCAACGCCGCTGCCTATGGCTCCTCCTCTCTCCTGTCCCAGTTGTTCGCGGGAACCCGTTACGAGGACTACCTGGCTGGCGAGACCTCCAGCATCACGTTCATCCTGCCAATGCTCACGCTGACGCTGATCGGTCTGTTCTTCGTCCAGAGATCCGAGCTGTTCAGCGACTTCGAACGACGCCTGCTGACCTTCCCGATCTTCTTCAGCAGCATCATCACGATCATCCTGTTCTACGGCGGATATCGCTATGTCAACTACGCGGTCATCCCCTTGGCCGTGATCGCCGCGTGGGCACTGACTGCGCTCCGGGCGCGCTTCCCACAGGATCTCGTGGCCCGGGTGTTTGGACGTGTCGCCATCTACGTGACGTTATGCATCTGGGCGACTGCCAACCTGCGCACAGTGATCAATCTCTCACACGTCTTCCCTGTGATCTGGGGAGAGTAAGCCACCAAGCACAAGGCGAGATATCAGGGTCGGGCGGAAGGAACCGTCGACGAGCGCTGCGGTCGCAACTGCTGCAGCACTCCTCGCTTCAGACGCTTCATGCGCGCCTGGAACGGTGTGCGCGCAGTACCGCCGTAGTAACGATCGATCCGCATCGCCGTGAGGTCGTCGGGCCAGAGCGACCGGTACGCCATCCTCGGCCAGGCGCCGATCGGCGCCGACCGGAACATGATGACGTACCGCTTGAGCCGATTGGGCTCCGCGCGCCACCTCCAGTTCAGTGGGGGAAGATAGTCGACGCGCACGGCCGTCGTGGGGAAGGCCTCCTCAAGCACGCTTTCCAGCGACGCGCTCGCACGAGCCTCACCCGAGAAGGCAAGGGCATCCTCCCCTGCCGCCACGAGCGTCTGCACGGCCTCTCGCATGTTCCCTTCGGAGAGCGCCCTGCCCTGTTGCGGCCGCATGAGATGCAGGGCTGCAATGACCGCGTGGGCAGCCGCCGTGGGCACCCGCGCACCGACGGCGGCGAACTCCGCCGTCTCACTGTGGGCGATCACTCGCGCGAAGCTCCCATCATCCGGCATCGCGAAGCCAGGCATGGTGCGGTGCAGGTCGATCTCGCACCCCCACGCGCCGGGGGTGAGAGTGATCGAGTGGTGGAGAGGAGATCCCTCCCAGTGTTCCGGGAGACGTGCCCAGCCCCATTCCTCGAGGAGATCCGCGAGCCGCGTCATCTGCGCCACGTCCACCCAGACGTCGATGTCGCCGGAATGCTCGCGCTCACGAAGACCCTGCCGGTGCAGCATCGGTCCCTTGACGAAGACGATCTCGATCCCGTTCCCACGGGCGACGCTGGCGATCAGACCGTAGAGCAGTTCGTGGAACGGCGAGCTCAGCCAGGGCCCATCAAGGTGCCGCACCCGTGCGGGATGCGTGGGATCGTCCGAGGCGATGCCGCTGTCGGCGTACTCCCGGACGACGTCGCGCTCCTCCGCCGACAGGCCGTCGTCGCCCACCGGACCTGCGACGAGCCTTCGCCACAGATCGGCATAGGGTCCGGCCAGCCCGATCGGCTCAGCCGGATGTGTGGGCAGGAGCATGATCTCGGCATCCGAGGGGTTGTCCGCCCATCCGCGCAGATCCAGCACTGCGAATGACGTTGCAACCCACATCACCCGAGCCCTCCTCCGCGGTGCTCCTGGCGATACGGAGCATTTCCCGGATGAGACTAGCACTCGCGTCGCATCCGCCCCGCGGTCATCCGGCGGTGGACAGATCGTCGGCCATCCACCCGCGCAACCGTGAGACGTACCGACTCTTGTCGTAGGCGAACGCCCGTTCACGCGCTGCGCCCACATCGATGCGCGCCGCTGCTTCCAGTGCCGCGCGTGCGCCCGCACCTTCGAAGTCCACGGCGTGGACGCCGGTGAGGCCGTCCACGACGGTCTCCGCCGTCCCCCCGACCCGGTTCACGATGACGCGCCCGCCTGCTGCCATCGCCTCGACAGGCATGATGCCGAAGTCCTCGACGGGCGGGAAAACGAAGGCCGCCGCTCGTTGATACAGCGCGTACAGAGCCGGCGAGCCGAGCGCACCGAGGAAGTGCACCGGCACGCCGGCGTCTTCTGCCAGGTGATCGAGGCGCTGCCGATCGGGCCCTACGCCGACGATCACGGCCGGCAGACCGACGCTCTTGGCGAACCCGATCACGGCGTCGAGCCGCTTGTAGCCGACGAGACGGGAGGCGCCGAGGACGAAGTCTGCGGGCAACGTCGCCAACCGCCTGGCGTCCGGGCCTTCGACCGCATCGTTCCAGTCGACGATCTCGACGATCGCCCCGCTGTCGACGGGCGGATGGATCACGGTGGCGTCGCGATGCCACGCCATCTGGATCCGCTGCCGCACGAACTCCGAGTTCGCCGCCAACTCGTGCGCCTCTGCGGCGCGGCGGCGATCCAGGTTGCGCCAGTACGGCGCCGACATCCGCACCAGCGGGCTCCGCCCCCGGGAATCGAACTCCGGGGTCCAGATGTATCGCGCGGGGCTGTGCACATACACGTACTTCGGCACGTCCGGCAGATTGACGAACCGCACATGATGCGCGAAGACATATGAACTCACGAGGACCCTGCTCGGGGATCCCGCCGTCCGACGTGTGCGCCACGTCGGATCCATCAACGGCAAGGCCAGTGCCTTCGCCCGGCGCAGGGGCGTGTTCGCCATCCACGACTCCCGCACCTGCGTCGGCCGGGTCCGTTCGGGGGCATCGTTCCACAAGGTGTGGACGACGCTTCCCGGGAACGCCTCGATCATCGCGTCGAGCACTTTCTCCGCGCCCCCGGTCGCCTCGATCCACTCGCAGACGATCTCGAGCTCCATCGGCACCCCCTGGGCGATACGACACGTGAACCCTGCCACGTCCTGGCGAGGAACCATCAGGCTACCGCCGGGGCGCGCTCCGTCGGAACGCTTCGTCCCGCTGGCGGCCGACGGTCCGGCATCCGCTCAGGTCGTCCCGCCTAGAATCGAGCCGTGACAAGCCGCCGTGAAGCGCGTGAAGCGCGTGCAGCCGCCGAGGCCCGGGAGACCGCCTCAGAAGACGCGTTCAGCGCACTCCTCACCAGCGACGACTCCGCCGACGACCAGTTCGGATCGATGAAGCGGCGGCGTCCGCTGCTGAAGAGTCTTCGGTTCTGGATCCCGGTCACTGTCGTCATCCTGCTCATCGCCGCGATCGCCGGCGGCGCGTTCGTCGCGAAGAGGCTCTACGACGACGCGATGGCCACCAAGGG
>JBASAE010000200.1:0-11152 GCA_049654285.1 Microbacterium sp. | reverse complement strand
AACCCCCTCAGGCGGTCGCGAACACCGCGCCCGGGTTGAGCAGGTTCTGCGGGTCGAGGGCCTTCTTGATGCGCAGGTTGAGCTCCATCACGTCGTCGCCGAGGTAGTCGCCGAGCCAGGGCTGCTTGAGACGGCCGACGCCGTGCTCACCCGTGATCGTGCCGCCGAGGGCGATCGCGAGGTCCATGACCTCGCCGTAGGCGAGGTCTGCGCGGGCCTGCTGATCCGGATCCGACGGGTCCAGCACGATCAGCGGATGCGTGTTGCCGTCGCCCGCGTGCGCGACGATCGAGATCTCGGTACGGTGCCGTGCCGCGATCTCGCCGACGCCGAGCACCAGGTCGCCCAGGCGGGGGAGCGGTACGCCGACGTCCTCGAGCAGCAGCGCCCCGCGCTTCTCGACCGCGGGAATGGCCTGGCGCCGCGCCTCGATGAGCGCCTCGCTCTCGTCGGGGTCGCTGGTCGCATAGCACTCCGTCGAGCCGTTCGCGGCGCAGATCTCCTCGACGGCGGCGATCTGCGCCGCGGCGAGCGCCTCCGGCTCGTCGGACTGCACGATCAGCATGGCGGCGGCGTCGCGGTCGAGATCCATGCGCATCATGTCCTCGACGGCGCCTATCGCCACCCGGTCCATGAACTCGAGCATCGACGGACGCATCGCGGTCTTGATCGCGAGGACCGCGTCGATGGCCCCTTCGAGCGTCGGGAACATCGCCACCAGCGTGGTGGGCGGGTTCTGCGCCGGCACGAGCCGCAGCACGATCTCGGTGATGATGCCGAGGGTGCCCTCGCTGCCCACGAACAGCTTCGTGAGCGACAGTCCGGCGACATCCTTCAGCCGGGGCCCGCCGAGCGTGATCGCGCGGCCGTCGGCGAGCACGACCTTGAGGCCGAGCACGTAGTCGGTCGTCACGCCGTACTTCACGCAGCACAGGCCGCCTGCGTTGGTCGCGACGTTGCCGCCGATCGAGCAGAAGTCCTGCGAGGACGGGTCAGGCGGATACCAGAGACCGTGCGCCGCCGCCGCGGCCTTGACCTCGGCGTTGAACGCGCCGGGCTGCACCGTGGCCATCTGCACGGCGGGGTCGATCGTGATCTCCCGCATCCGTTCCAGCGAGACGACGATCGCCCCGTCGACCGCCGAGCTGCCTCCCGACAGGCCCGAGCCCGCACCGCGCGGAACGATCGGGATGCCCTCGCGCGCCGCGATCCGCACGACCGCCTGCACGTCCTCGGTCGAGGTCGCGCGCACCACGGCGAGCGGCACCCCGGCGTTCGGGTCCTCGGCCCGGTCGCGGCGGTAGGCCTCGAGGGAGTCGGGATTGGTGACGACGGCGCCCTCGGGAAGGGCAGTGACGAGCGCGTCGACGACGTGCGCGCGAGGATCGGTGTCCATCGGGTTTCCTCAGATCGGTGTTCGTCCATCGGGCAGTGATGGCCTGGCCACCCAACCTATCGCCCTGGGCTCGTGGGGCAGGGCCCGATTCCAGGATGTGGAGCCCCCGCGGGGTGGGCCCGCGGGGTCAGCCGAGGGCGGTGTCGACCTGGATCTCGGCAGCGATGCGCTCCGGGGTGGCGCAGCGCGTCGCCGCTGCACATCCCGGGTCATCGGACGGGCGGGTGCATCGTCGACTCCCGCACGATGAGAGTGGTCTTCGGGTGCTCGCGCTCGTGCAGGACCCGCCCTTCGATCATCGCCAGGAGATCGTGCATCATCAGCTGTCCCAGCAGGGTGAAGTCCTGTCGCACGGTCGTCAGCGGAGGGGACAGGTGGCGGGCCTCGGGGACGTCGTCGAAGCCGACGACGCTGATGTCCTCCGGAACGCGCAGGCCACGATCCTTGAGGCCGTGCAGGACGCCGACGGCCATCTGGTCGTTCGCCACGAAGATGGCTGTGGCGTCGCCGAGATCCGCCTCCTTCGCGAACGCGTACCCGGCATCGGCCGACCAGTCGCCCTCGAGCGGCTCCCGCACGGGCAGGCCCGCTCGGTTCAGGGTCTCACGCCAGGCGATCTCGCGTGAGCGGGCGTCGTACCAGTCGAGTGGCCCGGCGAGGTGCAGGATGCTCCGATGTCCGAGCTCGATCAGATGCTCCACGGCGCGGGCCGCACCGTGACGGTGGTCGAAGGAGAGCACGTGGCTGCCGTCATCGGGCTCGTCTCGTGCGACGATCATCGGAAGCCCGACGGCGTGCACACTGAGGCGGGCCAGCGACGACGCCCGCGGAGCGATGACGCAGACGGCATCCACCCCCTGGGTGACGAGGTCGACGACCCCCATCTCGATCGGGCGGTCGTCCTCATCGTCGATCGAGATGGCGCTGACCGCGTAGCCGTGCGTGTGGGCGGCGCGCTCGAACGCGCGCAGCGTCGTGTTCGGCCCGTAGTTCCCCTGGCCGTGCATCAGCACCCCGATGCGCATCGCGCGCTTCGTGACTAGAGCGCGCGCGATGGGGCTGCGGGTGTAGTTCAGGTCTGCGACAGCCTTCAGCACGCGCTGGCGGGTGCTCTCACGCATCTGCGGATGCCCGTTGAGCGCACGGGACACCGTCATGTGTGATACACCGGCGCGCGCGGCCACGTCGTAGATGCTTGCGCGGGGCGGCGACTCGTCGTGCTGATCCTGCGAGATCCCGTCCCCCGAGGTTTCTGCCATCGGCATCCCACCTTCATGACGTATGGCCGGATTGTCCGTCCATACGCCCAGAGTACAGCCAGGTGTCGGATTGGATCCCTGTCGAGAAACCTCGCCCGGGGTGGGGCTTGACTTTTGTCCCGGGCATCGTGATAGCGTTAACAGCGAAGCGATCCACAGCAAAGCAGCGACGGGCCGAGTCGAGCTATCAGCCCGTGTGAACGGGAGCGTCACCTGTGACGCATGCGGTGAAGGCGCATGCGTCGCCCGACGGGTGAGCCTTATTGGCGCATCTCCTCGGAGAGGGCGCATTTGTCATGCGTATTTGCATTCTCCGTACCCGGAGAAGAAGATGCGATATCCGTCGCATATTCACCTGATCAGAGTTGAGGAAGGGAATTCAGCATGAAGAGACGATTCTCCAGACTGGGTGTGTTCGCGGGGCTCGTGGCCGCCTCGGCGATGGTCCTGGCCGGCTGCTCGGGGCCGTCGGGCTCTGACTCCGAAGGCGACGGCGGCGACGTGACCCTGGAGTTCGCGCAGTGGTGGCAGCCCGAGGCGAACGGTCAGCTCGAGAAGCTCGTCGAGCAGTTCGAATCCGAGAACCCCGGAATCAAGATCGAACTGCAGACCGGTCCCTACGGTGACACGAAGGATCAGCTCGTCGCCGGGGCGGCCAGCGGTACTCTCCCCGATCTGATCGGACTCGATGGCAACTGGGTCTACGACCTCACCAAGCAGGGCGTCCTCGCCGACCTCGACGAGGTGATGTCCGGATCGAAGGCCGCCGGCGCGATCGAAGGCGTGAAGGTGGACGACGCGACGCGCATGCTCAACGTCACGTACGCGACGTACGTCCTGTTCACCAACACGGACATCCTCGCGAAGGCCGGCGTGCAGACGCCGACCACCTGGGATGAGTTCGCCGCCGCGGCCCGTGCGATCAAGGCCAGCGATCCGCAGGTGTCCGCCCTGGCGCTGCCGCTCTCGCTCGAGTCGCCCGTCGGCATCAAGAACGACGTCCTCTCCTGGTACTGGGCGTCCGGCGGAACCATGCGCGACGGCGACGGCGCCGACCTCGAGTCCGGGGGCCTCGCCGACGTGCTCGACTTCTTCGCCGGGCTGAACAAGGAGGGCCTCATCGCCCCCGGGATCGCCAACATGAAGGAGCAGGACAAGGTCGAGGGGTTCGCCAGCGGCCAGACGGCCATGATCGTGTCGGCCACCCCGCACGTCAACGTCATCGGCGACCGCGGCCAGGTGAACTTCGCCGTCAGCGCGATCCCCGTCAAGGACGGCTTCTCGGGTACGCCCGGGGCCACCTATGCATCGTGGGGGATCGGGGTGTCCGACAGCTCGAAGCACAAGAAGGAGGCGGCGAAGTTCGTCGACTTCCTGCTGAGCGCAGAGCAGAACGGCGCCCTCGCCGGTGCGGCGAACATGTTCCCGGCCAACCCCGACGCGGAGCTCGACACGGCGGACATGGCGGAGAACTCGGTGGAGGCGTTCACCGTGTGGAAGCAGGGCAAGCCCGTCGACGAGTTCCTGGGCCTGCCGGCCGCAGAGGAACTGCAGCGCACTCTGATCGAACAGGTCCAGCAGGTGCTCACGGGTGACATCGATGCCTCCAAGGGTCTGCGCGCGGCCCAGTCCGAATGGGACGACATCATCCAGGGCGGCTGATCGCGCAGCGCCGCAGGAAAGCCCGGGGCGGGGAAGAGGACCATCTGTGCGCCTCCGCCGCCCCGGGCTCCGATCGCCCATCCGTGAGGAGGACTCGCCATGACGACGACCAGCACGACCTCATCGCCGCCACGAGAGGCACACCGCCCGCGGCGCGGCAACCCGTTGAACGGCATCAAGCGGGCAGGCACCCCGTATCTCTTCGTCGCGCCGTCCGTGTTGGTCCTGCTGTGCCTGACGGGTGTGCCGATCGCTCTCGTCATCGTCTACTCCTTCGTGGAGCGGGCCGTGACCAATCCGGACTTCACCTTCGTCGGCGTCGAGAACTACCTCGCGGTCCTCACCGACCGCAAGTTCCACGGGGCGCTGTGGCACACGGTCGTGTTCACGGCGGGTTCCGTGGCTGCGCACCTGGTGCTCGGCATCGCCTTCGCGCTCATCCTGAACTCCAAGTACATGCCCGTGGGGCTGCGGACGACCCTTCGCTCCCTCTTCATCGTGCCGTGGCTGTTCACCATCGCCGCCACCGCCGTGCTCTGGCGGCTGATCCTGCACCCGAACGGCGTCCTCAACATGACGCTGGAGTCGCTCGGCATCCCCGCACAGGGCCTTGAATGGCTCAGCTCTCATGAGCTCGCGCTTCCGACGGTCATCGCCGTGAACATCTGGGCGGGTTATCCGCTCTTCATGATCAGTCTGCTCGCGGGGCTGCAGAGCATCAGCCCCGAGCTGTACGAGTCGGCGTCGATCGACAGGGCCGGAACGATCCGGAAGTTCTTCAGCGTCACGCTGCCGCAGCTCAAGGGCACGATCATCTCCCTCGCGCTGCTCGACGCGATCTGGACATCGCAGCAGTTCCCGCTGATCTGGCTGTTGACCGGAGGGGGCCCGGTCAACGCCACCGATGTCGCTCCCACCTACATCTACAAGCTGGCGTTCTCGCGTTATGCCTTCGCCGAGGCATCGGCGGCGGCGGTTGTCGTCCTGCTCTTCTCGCTGGTGCTCGCCGTCCTGTACGTCAGGTCCAGCGCCAAGGCGGCGAAGGAAGGATGACCATGTCGACGACCACCGCCAGCGCGCGGCAGCTGAGCCCGCGGTCGAAACGGGCGGAGCAGCTGCGCCGTCGCAAGACCTGGATCGTGAGCATCGTCGGGATCGCGCTCGCGGCCTTCCCGATGGGTCCTGTCATCTGGATGCTGAGCACGGCGTTCAAGGAGAACAACGAGATCTTCGCGTTCCCGCCGCGGCTGGTCGGCGAGCATCCCACGGTGAAGGCGTTCGTCTCGATCCTGACCGATGTCGAGAAGCTGCGCATCTTCGGCAACAGCTATCTCGTCGCGGGAAGCGTGGTGCTGATCACCCTTCTCCTCGCGGTGCACGCCGCTTATGCGTTCAGCCGTTTCGAGTTCCCGGGGAAGCGCATCGTCAACGTCTGCATCATCGCCACTCAGGCGGTGCCGCCGATCACGCTGCTGATTCCCTTCATGGGCTTGATCGTTCTGCTGGGACTGTTCAACTCGTACCTCGGACTGATCCTGGTGTACATCGTTCTCACCCTTCCCTATTGCACGATCATGTTGACGTCCTATTTCAACGGCATCCCCCGCGAACTCGATGAATCCGTGAAAGTGGACGGCGGAAGTTCTTTCACCGCCCTCTGGCGCGTGATCATTCCGGTGTCCTCGCCGGGCCTGGTCTCAGTCGGGGTTTATGCCTTCATCATCGCTTGGAACGAATACCTCTTCGCGCTCTCCCTGACAAAGACCATGGATATGCGCACCGTTCCGGTCGGGATCGATCTGCTCATGGGACAGCATTCGTATCAATGGAACGAGATCATGGCGATGAGCGTGCTGGGCTGCCTTCCCGTCGTGCTCGTCTTCAGCATCTTCCAGCGGCATTTCGTTGCGGGACTCACCGCAGGCGCCGTGAAGGCGTGACAGTCGGAAACCTGAAGAAGGGTCGTGGAATGCACTACTTGCCGTCGTACGTCGAAGAGGGGGAGGGCGAACCGCTCGTCCTCCTCATGGGACTCGGGGCGGAGGGGGAACGGTGGAGGCCTCACGTCGACGCCTGGGCGCAGCACTACCGCTGCATCATGATCGACAATCGTGGCACGGGGAGGTCGCAGGACGTCGAAGGACCGCACACCATCGGTCTCCTCGCCGATGACACGGCGCGGCTGATGGATCACCTCGGGCTCAGCGGTGTCAGAGTGGCGGGCGTCTCGATGGGCTCGGCGATCACTCAGCGGCTGATGATCGACAGGCCGGATCTGGTGGGCAGAGCCGTGCTGATCGCGCCGTGGTCGCGGGTCACCCCGAGCGTCGACATCACCTTCGACGCGATCGCTCGCGCTGCTCGGGGGCGGGAGGCCTCGCTGCTCCGTCGCATTCTCCACAACGTCACGTGGACGTTCGAGTGGACGGACTCCCACCCGGACGAGGCCGCGGCCTTCGTCGACGACCCGACGTCCCTGCCGTTCGACACGATCGAGAAGCAGGCCCGGGCGTGCGCGTCGTTCGACGTCGTCGACGAGATCGGCGCCGTCCGCGTGCCGACGCTCGTCACCCTGGGGGCGTCGGATCTGATCATCCATCCGCACCTGTCGCGCCAGACGGCCCGGCTCGTGCACGGCGCCGATCTGATCGAGTACCCGACCGGGCATGTGCATCACTTCGAAGAGGCAGACAAGTTCAATCACGACGTACTGGAGTGGATCAAGTGAGCGGCGTCAATTTCTCCTGCCAGACGTTCAGCTGGCAGATGAGCCTGGACAGCTATCGCGGGCGCATCGGGCACATCGCGCGCGTCGCCGGCGCGGCGGGGTTCTCCGCCATCGAGCCCGAGATCGTGATGCTGGGCGACGCTCCCACCGCAGAGCGGATCCTCGCGGAGATCGAGCCGTTCGGCGTCGCGATCCCCTCGATCGTCCTCGCCGAGGAATGGGCGGCTCCGCGGGAGTCCGACGAGGAGAGAGCGCGCGCCGACGGGGCGTTCGCCCTCGCCGCCGGCCTCGGAGCCCATCACGTCGTCGTCGTGCAGAAGAGCTCCGGCCGGCACGATCTGGCGGAGCGTCAGCGCGGACTGATGACCTGCTTCGACGGTCTCGCCGAGCGAGCGGCCGATCACGGGATCGGTGTCAGCTTCCATCCGAACTCGCTGGAGACCTCGCTGTTCCGCGATGCCGCCGACTACGGCGTCCTCGAGGGGATCCTGCCCGAGCGCGTCGGCTTCGCACCGGATCTGGGGCATGTCGCACGGGGAGGAATGGATCTCGTGGAGACGTTGGCGCGTTTCCGTGATCGGGTGGTCCACGTGCACGTCAAGGACATGTTCTCCGACGGTCGGTGGGCTCCCACGGGTGAGGGTGACATCGACCTCGTCGGGGCGATCCGTCACCTGCACGAGACCGGGTTCTCAGGGTGGGCGGCGTTCGAGGACGAATCGGCGCTGGCCGAGAGCGACCCCGATGAGGCGACCCTTCGTGCCGGGCGCTGGGTGGAAGCCGAGCTCGCGCCGTATCGCAACTCATAGGCGCCGCCTGAGAGCTCCCGTGCCGACGACGAGCGCGCGGGTGTCGTCCGCTGTCCCCGACAGCACACTCATGAATGACAAGAAGGAGAACCATCTGCAATGGCAGATTCGAATGCACTGAACGTGGCGATCATCGGCGGTGCGGGCTTCATGGGCAGTGCGCACAGCAAGTCCTGGGCGCTCGCGGCGTTGCAGACCGACACCGCGGCGAAGCCCGTCAAAGCCGTGCTCGTGGAGCGTGACCTGGAGCTTGCGCGCGCCACGGCCGAGAAGCACGGATGGGCAGAGGCTGCCGACGACTGGAGGAGCGTGGTCGACCGTGACGACATCGACATCGTCGACGTCGTGACACCGCCCCATCTGCATGCGGAGATCGTCTGCTACGCGCTCGAGCGCGGCAAGCACGTGCTCTGCGAGAAGCCCATCGCCAATGCGCGTGAGGATGTGGTGCGGATCACCGCTGCGGCGCGTGCGGCGCGCGGCACGACGGCGATCGGCTTCAACTATCGGCACAACGCCGCGATCAGGTACGCCGCGCATCTCGTCTCCTCGGGTCAGATCGGCGACGTGATCCAGGCGCGCTTCGAGTACCACCAGGATGACGCCTTCGGTGACATGGGGTGGCGACGGTACAAGGCCAAGGGCGGCTCGGGGGCATCCAGCGACATAGGCTCCCACATCATCGACCTCGCCCATCTCCTCGTCGGCGGTTTCGCCGAGGTCAACGCGACCCTGACGACGGTGAGGCTGTCGGACGACGATGACAGCGATGTCGATGACGGCGGTGCCTTCCTCGCCCATTTCGACTCCGGCGCCCTGGGCATCTTCTCCTTCAGCCAGAAGGCGCACGGTCATTTCGCGCACATCAGGTTCGAGATCGACGGCACAGAGGGCGGTATCGCGTTCGACTGGAGCGACCGCGACGTCGTCCGCGTCTACCGCGGTGCACGTGATGAGTGGGGCCAGGGCGGTTTCGTCCCCACGCCCATCGCCGGCGCCGCACCCGGGGTATGGTTCGGCAGCTCCTCGCTCGGATCCGGCTACCTGGAGCCGAGCACCAACCTCATGGTCGACTTCCTCGGCGCGATCGAAGGAGGCCGTCGTGCGCAGGGCGATCTGGAGCACGGCGCCCGCATCCAGAGCGTCGTCGACGCCGTGTGGGCCTCCGCGGAGTCACGCTCCTGGGTCCGTCCTGAACCGTTCAGCGGCTGACCCCGGCAGGGCGCTCTATCCCGTGCGTGCCGTCGGCACGACACGCACGGGATCGCGGAACGGGCCTCACGGGTCCGTCCCCGAAGCCGATCTGCACGGCGAGTGCTCAGTCGAGGGCGATGTCGACCTGGATCTCGGCGGCGATGCGCTCCAGTGCCGCGCGCAGCGCGTCGAGGTCGGCGGATGCCGGCACGGTCGCCACCACCTGCGACTCGAACAGTCGTCCGCCGGCCATCGCGGCGTCCCGGGTCTCGGTGGTCATGCTCTCGATGCTCAGCGCGTGCGCGGTCAGGACGCCCGAGACCTCGCGCACGATGCCGGCACGGTCGTTGCCGAGCACGTTCAGCTCGATCCGGTGCGCGGGGGCGGTGTCCGACCCGGTCTGTGCGGTGCCGGTCTGTGTGGCGCCGGTCTGCACGGTGATCGCGAGCATGCCGTCCAGCGTGTCGAGCGCCGCGCGCAGGGCGTCCACGCGGTCGGCCGCCACCGAGACCTCGATGACCCCCGCGAACATGCCGGCGAGCTCGGCGAGACGGCTGTTCTCCCAGTTGCCGCCGTGCGCGTCGACGACATCGGCGACCGCCGAGACGAGTCCGGGCCGGTCGGCGCCCGACACGGTGAGGATGAGCGTGGTCATGCGGCCAGCGTAGTGCGGTGGCTCGACGTTTGCAGGGCGAAACGACGGATGCAGGGTCCCGTGCCGCGATCCGGCCCTGCAAGCAGAAGTCCGCCCTGCAGACGTCGCCGCCTCATCACGCGTCGCCGCCTCACCACGTGTCGCCGGCCAGGAACCGCTCCATCCGCGCGCGGTGCGGGGCGAGATCCCAGCCCTGGGCGGCGACCCAGTCGTCGTCGTAGTAGGTCTGCGCATAGCGGGCGCCCCCGTCGCAGATCAGTGTGACCACGCTGCCGGTCTCGCCCGCCGCCCGCATCCGCGCGATGAGCTCGAACGCGCCGTACAGGTTCGTGCCCGTCGAGCCGCCCGCCCAGTGCAGGGTGCGCTCGTTGAGCAGCCGGATCGCGGCGACGGACGCGGCGTCCGGCACCCGGATCATCTCGTCGATCACCCTCGGCACGAACGACGCCTCGACCCGGGGCCGGCCGATGCCCTCGATGCGGGAGGGCTGCCCGACGGCATCAGGATCGCCCTTCCACCCGTCGTAGAACGCCGACCCCTCGGGGTCGACGACCGCCACCCGCGTCTCGTGCCGGCGGTACCGGACGTACCGGCCGAAGGTCGCACTGGTGCCGCCGGTGCCCGCGCCGACCACGATCCAGGCGGGGACCGAGTGCCGCTCCTGAGCGAGCTGGCTGAACACGCTCTCGGCGATGTTGTTGTTGCCGCGCCAGTCGGTCGCCCGCTCGGCGTAGGTGAACTGGTCGAGGTAGTGGCCGCCGCACTCGGCCGCCAGCCGGCGCGCCTCGTCGGAGATCTCCGAGGCGTGGTCGGTGAGGTGGCAGCGTCCGCCGTAGAACTCGATGAGGTCGATCTTCTCCTGGCTGGTCGAGCGCGGCACGACCGTGACGAACTCCAGCCCGAGCATCCGGGCGAAGTACGCCTCCGAGACCGCGGTAGACCCGCTCGACGACTCCACCAGCACGGTGCCCTCGTCGATGAACCCGTTGACCAGCCCGTACAGGATGAGCGAGCGGGCCAGCCGGTGCTTGAGCGAGCCGGTCGGATGCACCGACTCGTCCTTCAGGTACAGGTCGATGCCCCAGGCGGCGGGCAGCGGGAACAGGTGCAGGTGCGTGTCCGCCGACCGGTTGGCGTCGGCCTCGAGCACCCGGATGGCGGAACTGACCCATTCGCTCATGATTCGAGGGTAGTGGGCGATATCGCGACCCTCTTTCCCGACGACTGCAGGCGTCGCAGACGTGCTGACGAGGGAGAGGGAAGTCTGATCATGGCACACGGAGACATCACGCACATCGATATCCCGGTATCCGACAGGGCGAAGGCGACGGCCACCGGCACCGAGCGCAGGACAGATGCACGACCCGGGAACGGATGCACGATCAGAACCGGGAAACGGTCGTGCATCTGTACTGCGATCGTGCAGGTGTCCCGCAGGCAGTCCCGGTC
>JBASAE010000199.1:0-4637 GCA_049654285.1 Microbacterium sp. | reverse complement strand
CCGATCGCTCGCCGCAGCCCACTCCCGTGCGGCGTCCGCGGCGTCGGAGAGCGTGACGTGCACTCTGGCCCGGCGGCCGCGCTCCTCGACCAGATCGGCGATCGCATCGGCGTCGCCGGCCCGCTCGGAGTCCGGTGCCGTGGCGAACACCTCGGCGACGGCGGGCAGCAGCGCGTCGACGATGCCGGCGGCGTCCTTGTCGGAGAGCACGCCGAGCACCAGCCCCCACTCGTCGAAGTCGAAGCTGTCGCCGAGCGCCTGCGCGAGCGACCGGGCGCCGTGCGGGTTGTGCGCGGCGTCGACCACGACCGTGGGCGCGACGCCGAGCAGCTGCAGGCGACCGGGCGAGGTGGCGTTCTGCAGCCCCTCGGCGATGATGTCGCCGGCGATCGGCTGCGTGCCGTCACCGATCAAGGACTCGACCGCGGCCACCGCGAGTGCGGCGTTGCGCCCCTGGTGCGCGCCGTACAGCGGCAGGTACTCGTCAGCGTAGGTGCCCGCGAGTCCCCGGATCGTGAGCTGCTGGCCGCCGACCGCGAGACGCCGATCGGCGATGCCGAACTCGGCGCCGGCGAACGAGATGCGTGCGCCGTGCTCGGCGGCGACCCGGCGCAGCACGGCCTCGGCCTCGGCCGGCTGCTCGGACGACACCACGGCGGCGCCGTCCTTGATGATGCCCGCCTTGACCTCGGCGATCGCCGCGACCGTGCCGCCGAGCCGGTCGGCATGGTCGAGGTCGATCGGCGCGAACACCGCCACGTCGCCGTCCGCGGTGTTCGTGGAGTCCCACGACCCGCCCATGCCCACTTCGAGCACGAGCACGTCGACCGGGGCGTCCGCCACGGCGACGAAGGCGAGCACGGTGAGCAGCTCGAAGAAGGTCAGCGGCGCGTCGCCCGTGGCCTCCAGCTCGGCATCGACGATGCCGACGAACGGCTCGATCTCCTCCCAGGCGTCCGCGACCGCCGCATCCGCGATCGGCTCCCCGTCGACCATGATCCGCTCGGTGAAGCGCTCCAGGTGCGGGCTGGTGAACAGGCCGGTGCGCAGTCCGTGCGCGCGCAGCAGGCTCTCGATCATCCGCGCGGTCGAGGTCTTCCCGTTCGTCCCGGTGATGTGCACGACGCGGTAGGTGTGCTGCGGGTCGTCGAGCAGGGTCAGGATGCGCGCGACGCGCTCCTTGCGGGGCTGCACCCAGCGCTCCCCCGCACGCTCCAGCAGTGCGGCGTAGACGGCGTCCGCACGGTCCCGGTCGCTCATCGTGCACCCCCGACCCTGGTCACGGCGACGTGGAAGCCGCCGTCGTTCGCGTAGGTGCCCGACGGCACGAACTCGACGTGCTCGGGCACCACGCCGAAGGCCAGCGGATGCCAGACCTCCGTCGGCGCGTCGGCGGGGAGCCGCACGTCACGGCCGTCCGCCTGCACCCGGTGCTCCACCGCCAGGGTCTCCTCGGCGACGCCGGCCAGGTCGAACGCCGCGAGCACGGCGTCGGCATCGGCCTCGCTCTCGAATAGCAGATCGAGACGGATCCGGTCGCTCACGTCGAAGCCGGCCTTCTTCCGGGTGTCCTGCACCGCCCGGATCACGTCTCGGGCGAGCCCCTCGGCCTCGAGCTCGGGGGTGGTGGCGGTATCGAGCAGCACGAAGCCGCCCGCCGGCACAGTCGCGAGGGCCTCGCCCTCGGGGCGCCCGGTGGTCTCCAGGGCCAGCTCGTACTCCTGCGGCTCGAGGAGAATGCCGCCGACGGTCACCGCTCCGCCGGATTCGGACCAGTCGCCCGCCTTCGCGGCCTGGATCACCTTCTGCACGTCCTTGCCGAGACGGGGACCCGCCGCCCGTGCGTTGACGCTCAGTCGGTGGCTGATGCCGTACTCGGCGGCGGTCGCCGCGGTCTCGGCGACCAGCTCGACGGCCTTGACATTGAGCTCCTCGCGCAGGATGTCCTCGAAGGGCGCCAACGCCGCGGCGTCCGGGGTCACCACGGTGAACCGCGCGAGCGGCAGCCGCACGCGCAGCCTCTCCTTCTTGCGCAGCGCGTTGCCGACGCTGGACAGCTCGCGGACGGCGTCCATCGCGTCGCGCACGTCGTCCGCGCGTGGGAACGCCGTGGCATCGGGCCAGTCGGCCAGGTGCACGCTGCGCCCGCCGGTGAGGCCCTGCCAGACCCGCTCCGAGATCAGCGGCACGAGAGGCGCCGCCACCCGGCACAACGTCTCCAGCACCGTGTAGAGGGTGTCGAAGGCGTCCTCTCCCGTCCCCTCCCAGAACCGGTCGCGGGAGCGGCGGATGTACCAGTTGGTCAGCACCTCGACGAAGTCGCGCAGGCGTGCGGCGGCCGTGGTCGAGTCCAAGCCCTCCAGGTCGCTCCGCACCTCGCGGACGAGGTCGCCCGTGCGGGCCAGGATGTAGCGGTCGAGCACGTCCTCCGAGTCGGTGCGCCAGCGCGCCTGGTAACCGCCCTCGCGCGCCGCATTGGCGTAAGTGGCGAAGAAGTACCACGAGTTCCAGAGCGGCAGGATGAACTCCCGCACGCCGGCGCGGATCCCCTCCTCCGTCACCGAGAGGTTGCCGCCGCGCAGCACCGAGCTCGACATCAGGAACCAGCGCATCGCGTCGGACCCGTCGCGGTCGAAGACCTCCGAGACGTCCGGATAGTTCCGCAGCGACTTCGACATCTTGTAGCCGTCGCTGCCGAGCACGATGCCGTGGCAGCTCACGCCCGTGAACGCCGGGCGGTCGAACAGCGCGGTGGACAGCACGTGCATCACGTAGAACCATCCCCGGGTCTGCCCGATGTACTCCACGATGAAGTCGGCAGGCGCGTGCGAGTCGAACCACTCCTGGTTCTCGAACGGGTAGTGCACCTGCGCATAGGGCATCGAGCCCGAGTCGAACCACACGTCGAAGACGTCCTCGATGCGGCGCATGGTGCTCTTGCCGGTCGGATCGTCCGGGTTCGGGCGCGTCAGGTCGTCGATGTACGGCCGGTGCAGGTCGATCTCGCCGTCGGGATTGCGCGGCAGGGCGCCGAAGTCGCGCTCCAGCTCCTCCAGCGATCCGTAGGCGTCGACGCGCGGGTGCTCCGGGTCGTCGCTCTTCCAGACCGGGATCGGCGAGCCCCAGTACCGATTGCGGCTGATGGACCAGTCGCGCGCGCCCTCCAGCCACTTGCCGAACTGACCGTGCTTGACGTTCTCGGGCACCCAGGTGATCTGCTCATTGCCCTGGAGCATCCGGTCCTTGATGTCGGTGACGCGGATGAACCAGCTCGACACGGCCTTGTAGATCAGGGGGTTCCGGCACCGCCAGCAGTGCGGGTAGGAGTGCACGTAGCTCTGCTCGCGCAGCATCCGTCCCGCCGCGCGCAGCAGGCGGATCAGCGGGGTGTTCGCCTCCATCCACAGCTCGCCCGCGACGTCGGTCACCTGCGGCAGGAACCGACCGCCGTCGTCCAGCGAGAGGATCGTCGGGATGCCGGCGGCATTCGTGACCCTCTGGTCGTCCTCACCGTAGGCGGGTGCCTGGTGCACGATCCCGGTGCCGTCGGTGGTGGTGACGTAGTCGTCCACGAGGATCCGCCAGGCGTGCCCGGTGCCCCAGGTCTCCGCATCGGCGTAGTAGTCGAACAGCCGGTCGTAGGTGACGTCTGCGAGCTCCGCGCCCCGCACCGACTGCTCGATCGCGGCGAGCGCGTCCTCGGCCGACTCGTAGCCGAGGTCCTTGGCGTAGCCGCCGAGCAGGTCGCGGGCGAGCAGGTAGCGGTGCGCGGACGCCTCTGCGGCGGCGTCCTGCGCATCCGTGGCGTGCACGTCGGCGGCGCCGGCCGGTCCGGCGGGCAGCACGACGTACTCGATCTCGGGGCCGACCACGAGGGCGAGGTTGGTGGGCAGCGTCCAGGGCGTCGTCGTCCAGGCCAGGGCGCGCACGGCCGTGAGGCCGAGCGCCTCGGCCTTGGCGCCGGTGAGGGGGAACGTCACCGTGACCGACGGGTCCTGACGGTCCTGGTAGACGTCGTCGTCCATGCGCAGCTCATGGTTCGAGAGCGGGGTCTCGTCGCGCCAGCAGTACGGCAGCACGCGGTAGCCCTCATAGGCGAGTCCCTTGTCGTAGAGCTGCTTGAACGCCCAGAGCACGCTCTCCATGTAGCCCAGGTCGAGGGTCTTGTAGCCGCGCTCGAAGTCGACCCAGCGCGCCTGGCGGGTGACGTAGTCCTCCCACTCGCGGGTGTATGCGAGCACCGAGCCCTTCGCCTTCGCGTTGAAGACGCCGATGCCCATCTCCTCGATCTCGCTCTTCTCGGTGAGGCCGAGCTGCTTCATCGCCTCGAGCTCGGCGGGCAGGCCGTGGGTGTCCCAGCCGAACACCCGGTCGACCTTCTTGCCCAGCATGGTCTGGAAGCGCGGGAACACGTCCTTCGCGTACCCGGTGAGCAGGTGCCCGTAGTGCGGCAGGCCGTTCGCGAACGGCGGCCCGTCGTAGAAGACCCATTCCTCGGCGCCCTCGCGCTGCGCGATGGATGCCCGGAATGTGTCGTCGCCCTTCCAGAAGTCCAGCACCTCACGCTCGATCTCGGGGAAGCGCGGGCTCGGGGTGACGTCGGCGGCGGGGCCGAAGGAGGAGGTGCGCGGGTAGGT
>JBASAE010000198.1:0-2351 GCA_049654285.1 Microbacterium sp. | reverse complement strand
CCACGGAGCTTCCCCGCGGTCCGCGCACCGTCGTGATCGCCGGCGCCGACGCCGGGCCGGACGCCGAGGAGGTCGCCTACTCCGGGGGGTGGCCGCTCATCGCCGAGATCGTCAGCGGAGCGCGCTTCGGGCGGCTGCTCGTGCACGGCTACCGGCGCCTGCTGCGCGAGGACGCGCTCGGCGGACGCGTCGAGCGGGCGGTGGTGCTCGGGCATCCGACGCTCAGCCGCGAGATCGCGGCCCTGCTCTCCCGCTCCGAGGTCGATGTGATCGCGGTGCGCTCCGGCGGTGAGGCCCTCGATCTCAACGGCCGGACGACTGCGGTCGAAGCCGTGACGGTGGCTCCCGGTCCCTCCGACCGACAGTGGCTCGGAGCCTGGATGACGTCTTCGGCGGCGGCATCCGTCGATCTCTCCGAGGCCGCTCCGGACCAGGCGGGGCTGTACTCCGACGACCACGCCGAGAGGCTGAGCGCGGTGCGCGCCGAGCTGGCGGCGGTACGCCGTCCGCTCGACCGCGAGCTCCTGGCCGACGCCGTGTGGCGGGCCACCTGGCCGCACGATCGCCTGGTCTTCGGGTCGTCGCGCCTGGTGCGCGTCGCCGATCAGGTGCTCGGCGGGAAGAAGGTCCCGGTGCACGCGAACCGCGGTCTGGCCGGGATCGACGGCACGGTCGCCACGGCCATCGGCATCGCGGTGGCGAGCCAGGCCGACGGGGCTCCGGGGGTCACGCGCGTGCTGCTCGGCGACCTGGCCCTGCTGCACGACGTCGGAGCGCTGCTCCTGCCCGCCGACGAACCGGCACCCCGCATCCAGGTGGTGGTCGGCAACGACGGGGGCGGCACCATCTTCGACGGCCTCGAGGTCGCGGCATCGGCGCCGCGCGAGGATCTGGATCGGGCCTTCTACACGCCGCACGCGGCCGGCCTGCGCGCGCTCGCGGCCGCCTACGGCTGGGAGTACGCGAAGGTCACGACGCGTTCCGCCCTCGACCAGGCCCTCACCTCGCCGGTCGCCGGCCCCCAGCTGATCGAGGTCCCCCTGCCCCGCTGACGCGTGCTCCCTTGCCCCGCTGACGCGTGCCTGGCCTGTGTTCGACCCCCGTCGGCGCTGCGCTCGCGGTCGAGGTGTCGCTAAGTCAGGCATTCTGAGCGTCTTTTGCTGCGTTCGCGACCCGTCGTGACGGCCGCGCATCGGAGAAGGCGGCAGGATGTACCCATGGCGAAGAAGCTGTGGAAGGCACCCGCGTCCGAACTGCTGCGCGTGGGGGAGGGGTTCCGGCTCGACGACGTCGATCCGGACGCGACTCCCGGGTTCGCGGGAGATCGCAAGGACGGCGAGAGGGAGCTCGCAGATCGCCGTGAGGTGCTCGGCGCCCTGCAGGAGAGGCTGTTCGCCGCGAGCAGGTCCGGCGTCGCGAACGATGCCGTGCTGCTGGTGCTCCAGGCGATGGACTCGGCGGGAAAGGGCGGGATCGTGCGGCACGTCGTCGGCGGGGTGGACCCGCAGGGAGTCGAGCTCGCCGCGTTCAAGGCGCCGACCGCCGAGGAGCGCGCGCACGACTTCCTGTGGCGCATCGAGAAGCGTTTGCCGCAGCACGGCTTCCTGGGGGTGTTCGACCGCTCGCACTACGAGGACGTGCTGATCGGCAAGGTGCGGCGGCTCGCGCCGGCGGAGGAGATCGAGCGCCGATACGGCGCGATCACCGGCTGGGAGAAGGGCGTCGTGGCCTCCGGCACCCGGATCGTGAAGGTCATGCTGCACATCTCCCGCGACGAGCAGAAGGCGCGGCTGATGGAACGCCTCGACCGGCCCGACAAGCACTGGAAGTACAACCCCGGCGACGTCGACGAGCGGATGCTGTGGGACGAGTACATGGCCGCATATCAGACCGCGTTCGAGCGCACGTCGACGGCGGATGCCCCGTGGCACGTCGTCCCGGCGAACGCCAAGTGGTACGCGCGGCTGGCCGTGCAGGAACTGCTCATCGACGCGCTGGAGGGCATCGATCCGCAGTGGCCGGTCGCGGAGTTCGACGTGGAAGCCGAGAAGGCCCGTCTCGCGGCGACGTGACCCCGCTCAGCAGCTCGGAACCGGTCGGGTCCGGGACGGTCCCGGGCATCTCTCGATGCGGCGGGCTTGTGAGGGGTGCGGACGCGGCGCAGTGGGCTCAGGGCGCGGTCGCTCAGGCGAGGGCGTCGACGATCGGGCGGAACTTCACCCGGGTCTCCAACAGCTCGGACTCGGGGTCGGAGCCCGCGACGATCCCGGCGCCGGCGTAGGCGGTCACCGGGATGGTGTCGGAGGGCGTCGCCGGGCCGCGGGAGGCCTCGCCGTCGCCGAACTGCGCGC
>JBASAE010000197.1:0-2726 GCA_049654285.1 Microbacterium sp. | reverse complement strand
GATCCGCAGGCGATGGGCGGCCGGCTCGTCGCCTACGACAAGCCGGGCCAGGGGCGCAGCTACGCGCCGGGGATGGATGCCCGCGCCGTGGGGCTCCCCGGGCTGGTGCGGCACCTGGAGGCACTCGTGCGCGACGTCGGCGGTCCCGTGGTGCTCATGGGACACTCCCGGGGCGCGCTCCCCGTCACGGCACTGGCGCTGCGGCGCCCTGAGCTGGTCGCCGGTCTCGTCCTCGTCTCGAGCAACACGCTGGCTCCGCCGTCGGACGTCACGCCGGCGGACTTCTACGTCCGCGCCTACGCGGATCCCCCCGAGCATCCCGATGACGAGTACGTGCGGCGGGAGCTCACGATGAACTCGTTCGATGCGGGGCACGTCGACGACGGGATCCTGGACGCACGACGGCGAGCCGCGGTCGAGAGCGGCTGGTGGGCGGATCGTGCGCACCGGATGCAGGTCTACCCCGCGGTGAGCGCATCGCTGCAGCGCGGTCGGGACGAGGTGCTCGGACGGCTGTCGGCGGACGGCCTGCGGATGCCTGTGCTGCTGCTGTGGGGGCACGACGACGTGTCCGCGCCGCCGCAGCTCGGAGACCGGCTGCGCGACCTACTGATGGCGTCCACGCGGGACGTCACCGCGGTCCAGGTGAACCGCTCCGGCCACTACGTCTACCGGGAGCACCCGGGGGAGTTCATGGCGCTGACCCGCGCGTTCCGGAACACCCTTGACACCGCCAATGAATCGTGAAACTGTATCCAGAATCCAATATGAATCGAAGGAGCTTCTGATGGGTGGCGTCCACGGCGACGGAGTCGGGCAGGGTCAGGGGACCGGGATCGAGCTGGAAGGCATCCGGTACACCTTTCCCGGGCAGCCCAAGCCCGTCATCGACGGGCTGACGCTGCGCATCGAGCCCGGCGAGTT
The DNA here is from genome assembly GCA_049654285.1 of Microbacterium sp. Classification (GTDB taxonomy): domain Bacteria; phylum Actinomycetota; class Actinomycetes; order Actinomycetales; family Microbacteriaceae; genus Microbacterium. Next base: position 1,802 of record JBASAE010000197.1, on the reverse strand, counting down.
CGTCGCGGTCGTCGGGCCGAGCGGCTGCGGCAAGACCACCCTGCTGCGCCTGATCCACGGGCTCCTGCCCCCGGACGCCGGCGTGGTGTCGATGGGCGGCACGCAGATCGTCCGCCCCTCCCGGCGCCGGGGCTTCGTGTTCCAGAGCGACTGCCTGCTGCCCTGGCGCAAGGTGATCGACAACGTGGCGTTCCCGCTGCAGCTCGCCAAGGAGCCCAAGGAGGAGTCGCGCCGCCGGGCCCAGGAGATGCTCGACCGCATCGGCCTCGGCCACACCTCCGACCAGTTCCCCTCCCAGCTCTCCGGGGGGATGCGCCAGCGGGTCAACATCGCGCGGGCGCTCGCCGTCAGCCCCGAGGTGCTGCTCATGGACGAGCCCTTCGCCGCGCTCGACGCGCAGACCCGCGAGGTGCTCCAGACCGAGCTGCTGCACATCTGGGCGCAGGAGAAGAAGACCGTCGTGTTCGTCACCCACCAGCTCGACGAGGCCGTCTACCTCGCCGATCGCGTCGTGGTGCTGCTGCCGCACCCCGGCCGTGTCGGTGAGATCGTCCCCGTCGACCTGCCGCGCCCCCGCGATCTCGACATCAAGCGGACGGCGGAGTTCGCGGCCATCGTCGAACGTCTCTGGAACCTCATCAAGACCGACGTGCTCGCGGAGTCCGTGGTCTGAAGCCTTCGTCCCCCCACCAGCACCATCGATCACAAGGAAGTGAATGACATGAAGTACTCAACGAGGATCCGGACGGCCGGAATCGCGCTGCTCGCCGCGACGGCCCTTCTGGCCTCGGCGTGCAGCTCGCCCCAGACGCCCGCGGAGCCCGGCCCGAGCGAGGACGCCGGCGCACCCGCCCTCGAGCAGACGACGCTCACGTTCTCCTACTCGGCGTCCGTGCCGCAGCTGGAGAAGGTGCCGTTGCACATGACGATCGAGGGCCTCGACTCGGTCGGCATCACGAGCGCCGAGGAGACCTTCCACCAGAGCGGCGAGGACGCCGTGGCGGCGGTCGCCCGCGGCGAGTCCGACTTCGGCACCGCGAACGCCCCGACCGTGTTCGCCGCGATCAAGAAGGGCGCCCCGATCAAGGCGATCATGACCGCGTACTTCCCGGCCTACCTCGTGGTCGCGGCCGACGGCGTCGACGACGTCTGCGGACTCGACGGGAAGCGCGTCGGCATCCACGCCCAGGTCTCCGCGACCACGCTCTACACCAACCTCGCGTTGCAGCAGTGCCCCACGGCGAAGCCCGAGATCCTGATCGTCCCCGGATCGGCCGCCCGCGTCCAGGCCATGCTCGCCGGCCAGCTCGACGCCTCGGCCGTGCAGTTCTCCGACTGGCTGACGCTGCAGGAGAAGGCGCCGGGCAAGTTCAAGGTGATCTTCGACGTCGCACAGGAGAACCTGGGCATCATCGACTCGGTGATCTTCGCCAGCACCGCGACGATCGAGAAGAAGCCGAACTACGTCGCCGCGTTCGTCCAGGCCGTCCAGAAGCAGTACGCCGCGGTCTACTCCGACGAGGCCGGGCTCGCCAAGGCGATCCAGGACACCGTTCCGGACATGACCGCCGACATCGCCGCGGAGCTCGCGAAGACCGCGATCGCCGACAAGCTGTGGCCGGCCGACGGCGGCTTCGACGACAAGACCATCGAGGCGACGCTGAAGGCGCTGTCGGACTCCGGTCTGCTCACCAGCGAGACCCTGCCCTCCGCCACCGAGTGCTGCACGTCGGAGTTCTTGAAGTAATCGTGAGCGCACTCGATCTGAAGTCGGCTCCGACGCGTGCCACGGGGATCTCCCG
>JBASAE010000196.1:0-3588 GCA_049654285.1 Microbacterium sp. | reverse complement strand
CCGCGCTCGCCGTCCCCGCCGGCGCGGTCGCGGCGATCGGCCTGGAGCGCTCGCTCACGGCGTGGAACGACGAGCTCGGCCTGTTGCCCTGGGGGCTGTCCCGCATCCTCGGGATCACGGTGTACCTCGACATCCCCGCCGGGTCCGCCGCCGTCGCGGCCGGCATCGGCGCGGGGATCCTCGTGTCGGGGCTCCTGCTCGCGCTGATCCCGAGCCGCACTCGGACGCCGCGCGAGGTCAGCGCGGCGGCGTGATGCCCCGGCTGCCGCTCGGCACGATCTCCTTGCCGAGCGGCATGAGCGAGACGGGCACGAGCTTGAAGTCGGCGATGCCCATCGGGATGCCGATGATCGTGACGCACAGGGCGATGCCCGAGACGATGTGCCCGATCGCCAGCCACCAGCCGGCCAGGACCACCCAGATCACATTCCCCAGCAGCGAGCCGAAACCGGCGGTGTGCCGGTCGACCACCTCGCGCCCGAACGGCCACAGCGAGTACCTGCCGATGCGGAACGCGGCGATCGCCCAGGGGATCGTGACGATCGGGATGCACAGCAGGACGCCCGCGACCATGTACCCGACGAAGTGCCAGAAGCCGGCGAAGACCAGCCAGATGACGTTGAGGATCGTGCGCATGCTGAGATTCTCGCACCCGCCTCTGACATCCCGCTGTCCGTCGGAGCGCCGGCGGCGGAGTCCGCTGTCGGAGGGGCGATCTAGACTCGGAGGGTCATGACCGAAGCACCTCTCGTCGTTCCCGCATCCGCCGGCCCGCAGGCGTCCGACGCCCTGCTCGCGGGGCTCAACCCGCAGCAGCTCGAAGCGGTCACGCATCGCGGGCCCGCGCTGCTGATCGTGGCGGGGGCCGGGTCGGGGAAGACCAGCGTGCTGACCCGCCGCATCGCCCTGCTGCTGCGCAATCGTGAGGCGTGGCCGAGCCAGATCCTCGCGATCACCTTCACGAACAAGGCCGCGGGCGAGATGCGCGAGCGGGTGGAGGGACTGGTCGGCGACGCATCCCGCGGCATGTGGATCTCGACGTTCCACTCCGCCTGCGTACGCATCCTGCGCCGAGAGGCCGATCAGTTCGGATTCACCAAGAACTTCACGATCTACGACTCGGGCGATTCCCGCGCGCTCATCAAGCGACTGGTCAAGGAGCACGAGGCGGATGCCTACGGCCTGACGCCCGGGTCGGTGCAGTCGCGCATCTCGAAGCTCAAGAACGAGCTGCAGGACGCCGAGTCCTCTGCGCGTCAGGCGAACATGAACGACCCCGCCGAGCGGCTGTTCGTCGAGATCTTCGGCGACTACCAGCGGCAGCTGCAGAAGGCGAACGCCTTCGACTTCGACGACCTGATCGGTCAGACCGTGTTCCTGTTCCGGGCGTTCCCGCACGTCGCCGACACCTATCGGCGCCGGTTCCGGCACATCCTGGTCGACGAGTACCAGGACACCAACGCGGCGCAGTACGCGCTGATCCACGAGCTCACGAGGCCGGTCGCGGGGGATGCCCCCGACCCCTATGCCGCAGGCGGCATGATGATCTTCGAACCGGAGACGGCGCCCGGGATGGAGGGCTCCTCGCTCACCGTCGTGGGCGACTCCGATCAGTCCATCTACGCCTTCCGCGGCGCCGACATCCGCAACATCAGCGAGTTCGAGCGCGACTTCCCCGGCGCCAAGGTCGTGCTGCTGGAGCAGAACTACCGCTCGACGCAGAACATCCTCTCCGCGGCCAACGCGGTGATCGGCAACAACTTCGACCGCAAGGAGAAGAAGCTCTGGAGCGACCGCGGCGACGGTGAGAAGATCACCGGCTTCACCGGGTACTCGCAGCACGACGAGGCGCAGTTCGTCGCCGATGAGGTCGAGGCGCTGCGCCGGGGCGGCATGCCCTACTCCGAGATGGCGGTGTTCTACCGCACCAACTCGCAGTCGCGTGCGCTGGAGGAGATCTTCATCCGCGCGGCGGTGCCCTACAAGATCATGGGCGGCACGAAGTTCTACGAGCGCGCCGAGATCAAGGACGCCCTGGCCTACCTCGTCGCGGTCGCGAACCCCGCCGACGAGATGGCGCTGCGCCGCATCCTGAACAAGCCGCGTCGCGGCATCGGCGACGTCACCGAGACCGCGATCGCCCGCTTCGCGGAAGACCACGGCATCACGTTCCGCGAAGCGCTGTCGCGACCGGCCGAGCTGGGCGTCGGGCCGAAGCTGCAGGCCGCGATCGGACAGCTTCACAGGGTGCTCGCCGATGCGACCGAGATCGTGCTGCCGGCATCCGGCGAGGTGCCCGCCGCGACGTCGGTCGCCGAAGGCCTCACGCTGCTGCTCGATGCGAGCGGATACTTCGAGTCGCTGCGCCGCAGCCGCGACCCGCAGGACGAGGCGCGGCTGGAGAACCTCGACGAGTTCGTCGCGGTCGCTCGCGACTTCGCGCGCAACAACCCCGACGGCACGATCGTCGACTTCCTCACCGAGGTCGCGCTGGTATCGGACGCCGACGACCTCGACGACGAGTCGGGCACGGTGTCTCTCATGACGATGCACACCGCGAAGGGCCTGGAGTACGACGCGGTGTTCGTCACCGGCGTCGAGGAGGACCTCATCCCGCACCGCATCTCCGCGGGGGAGCCGGGCGGTCCGCAGGAGGAACGCCGACTGTTCTACGTGGGCATCACCCGGGCGCGCAAGAGGCTGTACCTGTCGCTCGCGATGACCCGCGCGCAGTTCGGCGAGGTGTCGGTGGCGATGCCGAGCCGGTTCCTGCAGGAGATCCCGGCGGAGCTGATCGACTGGCGGCAGTCGCCGGGCGACGTCAACTCCCGCGGCGGCATGCAGTCGCGGGCGCTGAACGCCCGGCGGGCGGGCGGGTATGGCGGCGATCGGTTCGGGGCGAAGCCGCTGGGGCGCAGCGAGAACCTCCGGCCGCTGTCCACCGCGATGGACCGGTTCCCGAACAAGGTCACCGCCAAGGTGCGCGACAACGGCGACCTCGAGCTCGGCGCCGGCGACCGCATCCGGCACGACGACTTCGGCGAGGGACGGGTGGAGGCCGTCACCGGCGAGGGCGCCAAGCGCATCGCGCATGTGCGCTTCGATACCGCCGGGCAGAAGAAGCTCCTGATCAAGATCGCGCCGATCGCGAAGCTGTAGCCTCGGCCCGACGACCGGGGGCGGGGCTCACCGCGGGCGGTTAGGCTTGCACACTATGGCCCTGTTCTCCCGCCGCAAGAAGACCGAAGACCAGCCTGCCGCCGACGCGGTGGTCGACGAGGCGTCGGCCGCCGCGGCATCCGCGCCGGAGACCCCCGAGCAGCCGTCCGAGCCGACCCCCGAGGTCGCGATCTCGGTGCAGGCGTTCCGCGGCGTCGGCGCCGAGGCCGGCCCCGCACTGCAGCTGCCTCCGGAGACTCCGGCGGTGGCCGAGGCGGGCGCAGCGGACACCGAGGCTCCCGTGCAGGTTCCCGGCACCGCGACGGGCGCAGGCGCCCCCCTGGGGATGGGCGGCGTGAACCTGCCGCTTGCACCCGCCATGCCACCCGAGCAGACCCACACGGTCGAGGGCCTGATCGACAACGTGCT
>JBASAE010000195.1:0-3778 GCA_049654285.1 Microbacterium sp. | reverse complement strand
ATGCTCCCCCTGGTGCGCCCTGCGGTGGCGACGGTGATCGTGTTCCGTTTCGTGCCGATCTGGAACGACTTCCTGTTCCCCCTGATCATGCTGCGCACGAAGGGCAACTACACGCTGCCCGTCGGGTTGACGAGCTTCTTCGGCGAGTACTCCACCGACTGGTCGAGCCTCTTCGCCGGCCTCGTGATCGCGACTCTGCCGCTCGTCCTCATCTACATCGTCGCGACGAAGCAGATCGTCAGCGGGCTGACCGCCGGAATCGGAAAGTGAGACAGGCGACATGACCCCTTCCACGAACGCCGTCGTGCGATCGTCCTACCGACCGGATGCGCACGTGCCCCCCGAACCCTGGCGGGGCGAGCAGGACGGCCCGACCATCACCGACGTCCGGTGTGTGATCACCGCTCCTGAGGGCGTCAACCTCGTCGTCGTGATCGTCGAGACCTCCGAGCCGGGCCTGATCGGATACGGATGCGCGACCTTCACGCAGCGGGCGTTCGTCGTGCGCACCGCGATCGAGGAGCACGTGCGTCCTCTGGTCCTCGGCCGCGCGGTCGCCGATGTCGCCGACATCCATCGCGCCGTCTTCGTCGAATCGTACTGGCGGGGCGACGTCACCCTGAACAGCGCGCTTTCCGGGCTCGACGAAGCCCTCTGGGACATCAAGGGCAAGGTCGCGAACCTGCCGGTGTGGCAGCTCCTCGGCGGCCGGGTGCGCGAGAGCGTGCCCTGCTACGTGCATGCCAGCGGCACCACCCCGGAGGAGCTCCTGGACCAGGCGCGACGTCAGGTCGAGAACGGCTACACGCACGTCCGATGCCAGGTGAACGTCCCGGGGACGCTCTCCTACGGCGCGGCGCCGGAGTCGCGCGAAGCCCGGTGGGATCCGGACGCCTACGTCTCCTACGTGCCCGACGTGCTGGAGCGGATGCGGGAGGAGCTGGGCGACGGCGTCCGGGTGCTGCATGACGTGCACGAGCGGCTCTCCCCCGGCCTGGCGCTCGAGTTCATCCGGCGGATCGATCACCTGGGCCTGTTCTTCATCGAGGACCCCCTGGCTCCGGAGGACCTCGGCTGGCTGCCGCGCCTGCGGACGGGCACCTCGACGAGGATCGCCATCGGCGAGCTGTTCACCCGGATGGACGAGTACACCCGGATCATCGCCGCCCGCGACGTCGACATCGTCCGCTGCCACGTCTCCGCCCTCGGAGGCATCACCCCGGCCTGGCAGCTCGCGCAGATCGCAGACGCTTTCGGCGTCCAGCTCGCGCTGCACGGGCCCCGTGACGTGTCCCCGGTCGGGCATGCGGCGAACCTCGCGATCGAGTTCGCCGCCCCCGCTCTCGCCGTGCGCGAGCATCACGAGTTCGCGGATGCCGCGCACGAGGTGTTCCCCGGCATCCCGCTCGCCTCGAGCGGCGGCATCCGCCCCTCCGACGCCCCCGGGCTGGGAATCGGCTTCGATGAGCGCGCCGCGTCCGCGCATCCGCCGGTCGAGCCCACAGCGAACTGGCACTACATGCGCGCCCGCCGCGTGGACGGGACGGTCCAGCGCCCATGAGCACGAACGAGATCGCATCCACCGCACGCCGGACAGTGCTCGTGACCGGAGCGGCAGGTCACATCGGCTCGGGCTTCCTGGAACGCTTCCACGAGCGCTACGACATGGTCCAGCTCGACCTCCCGGGAATGGTCGCCGAGGACGCCGCACGCTTCGGCCGGGTCCTGGAGGTCGATCTCCGCGACCTCGCCGAGGTGAAGAGGGCCTTCCAGGGGATCGATACCGTCGTGCATCTCGCCGGGTTCCGCAAGGCCGACTCGCTGTGGCAGGACCTGCTCGAGGTGAACATCACCGGGACATACAACGTCGTCGCCGCGGCGATCGCGCAGCACTGCCGGCGCATCGTGTACGCCTCCTCGGTGCACGCCGTCTCGGGCTATCCGATGCAACGGCAGCTGCGGGAGGACGACCCGGTCAACCCCAATGACCTCTACGGCGTGAGCAAGGTGTTCGGCGAGGCACTCGGGCGGTATGCCGCGGAGCAGGAGGGCCTCAGCTTCATCGCGCTGCGCATCGGGGCGTTCCAGCAGCCGGACGCCGTCACCCCGACGGGCTCGGGATGGATGCTGCAGGAGTACTGCGCGCCGGACGACCTCTACGAGCTGCTGGTGCGCTGCATCGACGATGAATCGATGACGTTCGAGATCTTCAATGCCGCCAGCGCGAGCCGCTATCCCCGCCTCGACATGAGCAAGGCGCGCGAGCGTCTCGGCTTCACACCGAGCGTCGACGCCTTCGCGATGGTCCCCGCGATCCGCGAGGCGATCGAGAGCGCGGGACCGCTCGCACCACGCCCCTCATCGGGGATGCGTGCCGACCTGAAGCTGCCCTAATGTCGGGAAGATGATGACGAGCGACGATTCGGCTGGCAACAGGTCGCTTGCTCGGGGCCTGACGATCCTCGAGCACGTGGCGACGAGCCGCAGCGGGATCACCGTGACCGAGCTGTCGGCGGCCTGCGATCTCGACAAGGGGACCGTCTCCCGCCACGTCACCTCCCTGGAACGACTCGGCTACGTGGTCCGGCGCGACGACCGTCGCATCGTGCTGACGTCCAAGCTGGGACAGCTCACCAACGGAGGGGACAATGCGGCGCTGCGGTGGGCGGCGAGACCCCATCTCGAGGCGCTGTGCCGGCAGGTGGGCGAGCTCGTCATCCTCAGTGTCCGCCAGGGCACGTACGTGGTCTACATCGACCAGGTGGACCCGGAGCGAGAGGTGCGGGTCGCCTCGCAGATCGGCCGCATCGCGCCGTTGCACGACACCGCGATGGGGCGCTCGATCCTGTTCACCCTGCCCGAGTCACGGCGGGCGGAGCTGGCTCTCGCACTGGCCGGGGAGCCTGAGGAGGAGCCGGGCCTCGCTCTCACGCCGGAGGAGATCGAGGCCGAGCGGCAGCGGTTCCTGAGACAGGGGTTCGTCACGGTGCCCCGCAACGACGACCTGTCGAGGGTCGGGGCACCCATCGTCGCCCCCGAGGGCTTCGCCGTCGGGGCAGTCGGCGTCTACGGCCCCGCCTACCGGATGCGACGGCGGCTGCGCGAGATCGGCCGCGCGACGCGGATCACCGCGGACCGCATCTCCGAGGCCCTCGCGGTGCGGTGAGGGCCTCGGTCCCGCGAAGGCCGGAGAGACCGCCGATGACCGGGAAGCGCCCGCTCAGAGGCCGAGGGCCGCGAGGACGGCGAGGGCTTCGTCGAGGTCGGTGACCTCGTGGCCGGCGCCCGCCGAGCCCATCTGCACCCCGCCCTGGTCGGCCACCGCGCGCTTGGCCGAGAAGTGCACGGCGTCGACGCCGGTCGCGGCGATGGTCGCGACGTTCGCGGCCGTGACGCCGCTGCCGGCCATCACCTCGATGCCGCCCGCGGCTTCGGCGACGAGCCCACGCAGCACGTCGAGCCCGTCGATCGCGGCCGACGCCCCGCCCGAGGTGAGCACTCGGCGCAGTCCCAGCTCGCGTGCGGTGCGCAGCGCATCGACCGGCGAGGGGGTCACGTCGATCACCCGGTGCAGGGTGACGGACGCGTCCCCCGCGGCATCCGCGAACCCGGCGAGCGCGTCGCGATCGAGGGCGCCCGTGGCGTCCTGGCATCCGATCACGACGCCGGCCGCGCCCCTGGCGATCGAGTGCCGGATGTCACGACGGATCAGCTCCCGCTCGTCGGCGTCGTATCGGAAGCCGCCGGCGCGCGGACGGACCAGCACGTGGACCTCGAC
>JBASAE010000194.1:0-5124 GCA_049654285.1 Microbacterium sp. | reverse complement strand
GGCGAGGCTCGAGATCGCCTGCGCGGCGGCGTCCTCGGGGGCGCCGACCACGACGGGGACGCCTCTGTCGCCACCCGTGCGTAGCGCGGGGCTCAGCGGGATGGACGCCAGCAGCGGCACTCGTTCGCCGTCCGTCGACAGCGCGGCGGACACCTCGGCACCGCCTCCCGCCCCGAAGAGGTCGAGCGTCGTGCCGTCGGGGAGGGCGAGCGCCGTCATGTTCTCCACCACACCGGAGACGCGTTGACCGGTGCGCCGGGCGACCAGCCCGCTGCGGATCGCGACGTCGGCGGCCGCGGGCTGCGGGGTGGTGACCACCAGCACCTCTGCGTGCGGCAGCAGCTGGCCGATCGAGATCGCCACGTCGCCGGTGCCGGGCGGCATGTCGATGAGCAGGATGTCGAGGTCGCCGAAGAACACGTCGGTGAGGAACTGCGACACGGTACGGTGCAGCATCGGCCCGCGCCAGGCCACGACGTCCTCCCCATCGCGCAGGAACATGCCGATCGAGATGGTCTTCACGTCATGGGCGACCGGTGGCAGCATCAGGTCGTCGATGCGGGTCGGCCGGGTGCCGGGGGCGATGCCGAGCAGCCCCGGGATCGAGAAGCCGTGCACGTCCGCGTCGATCAGTCCGATGCGCAGCCCTCGAGCGGCGAGCGCCGTGGCGAGGTTCGCGGTGACGGTCGACTTGCCCACGCCGCCCTTGCCGCTGGAGACCAGGATGACCCGGGTCAGCGAATCCGGCCCGAAGGGCATGTGTCGGGCCGGACGCCCCGCGCGCAGCCGCTCCGTGAGCGCACGACGCTCGGCAGGCGTCATCACGCCCACCTCGACGGTCACGTCGTCGATGCCGGGCACGGACGCCGCGGCGTCCCGGACATCCCGTTCGATGCGTTGCGCGGCGGGGCATCCCACGATCGTCAGCACGATCTCGACATGTGCCGTCGAGCCCTCGACCCGTACCCCGCGCACCATGTCGAGATCGCCGATCGGGCGGCGCAACTCGGGATCGGTGACGGCGGAGACCGCCGCGTGCACCCGCTCCTCGCTCATGGCCTCTCCGGGGCGTCCAGCTCCGCCAGCAGCGCCCTCAGTTCCTGGCGCAGCACGTCGCGGGTGATGGTCTGCGAGCTGCGCTCCTCGAGCGCGAGGCGCAGCGCGACGATCTCCCGGGCGAGATACTCCGTGTCGGCCATGTTCCGCTCGGCGCGCTGCCTGTCCTGCTCGATCTGCACCCGGTCACGGTCGTCCTGCCGGTTCTGCGCGAGCAGGATGAGCGGGGCGGCGTAGGACGCCTGCAGCGACAGCATCAGCGTCAGCGCGGTGAATCCCAGGGCGGCGTCGTCGAAGCGCCAGGCCTCCGGTGCGGTGGTGTTCCAGAGCAGCCAGAGCGCGCAGAACAGCGTGAGGATGACGATGAACGCCGGGGTTCCCATGGCGCGGGCGACCCATTCGGTGAAGCGGCCGAATCTGTCGCGCGACGGGGTCGGGGTGCGTGCGGCGACGCCGCGGTCCAGCGGGGTGTCCAGGCGGGGGGAGCGGGCCATCACCGCGCACCTCCCGGCTGCTCCGCGGGAGCGTCGTCGGTGTCGTGCGTGCGCCAGTCGTCGGGCAGCAGGTAGTCGAGCACGTCGTCGACGCTCACCGCGCCGACCAGGCGGTGCGCCGTGTCGATCACCGGCAGCGAGACCAGGTCGTAGCTGGCGAGCATGCGGGCCACCTCGGTCGCGGGCGCCGTCACCGGCAGCGGCTCGAGGCTGTCGTCGAGGATCGCGCCGAGGCATTCGTGCGGCGGATACCGCAGCATCCGCTGGAAGTGCACCACGCCGAGCAGGCGGCCGGTGGGCGTCTCGTACGGAGGCAGGGTGACGAAGACCGCGGCGGCGAGGGCGGGATGCAGCTCGTGGCGGCGGATCAGCGCGAGCGCCTCCGCGACCGTGGCGTCCGCCGAGAGGATGATCGGCTCGGGGGTCATCAGGCCGCCGGCCGTGTCGGGGCTGTAGCGGAGCAGCATCCGCACGTCCTCGGCCTCCTCCGGCTCCATGAGAGAGAGCAGCTGCTCCTGCCGGCCGTGCGGCAGCTGTGCCATGAGGTCCGCGGCGTCGTCCGGCTCCATCTCATCGAGCACGTCGGCGGCACGCTCGTCGCCCAGCTTGTCGAGGATGTTGAGCTGATCGCCCTCCGGCATCTCCTCCAGTGCGTCGGCGAGGCGCTCGTCGGGGAGCTCCTCGGCGACCTCGAGCATGCGCTGCTGCGGCAGGTCGAGCAGAGTGGTGGCGAGGTCGGCGGCGTGCAGCTCCGAGAAGCTGGCGACCAGCTGCTCGGCCGACTGCGCCTCGCCGGGCGTGTGCTGCTCGGCGACCTCGTTCCAGGCGGCGAACGCGGTCGGCCCCTTCGCGAACGGCGATGCGCTGGTCTTCGGCTTGCGGAGGAAGAGCTGCGCGACCGACCACTCGCCGTGGCGATCCTGTTCGATCGCGACGTCCTCGACGACCGCGGTGCCGCCGCCGTCGACGACGGTGACGCGTCGGCCGACGTACTCGGCGAGCACGCGCACCTCGCCGGGACGGGGCTGGAAGCGGCGCACGTTGATGAGGCCCGTGGAGATGACCTGTCCGGCGCGGATCGAGGTGACCCTGCCGATCGAGAGGAACACCTGCCTGCGGCCGGGGATCTCGACCACGAGGCCGATCACGCGGGGCGGGGCGGAACTCCGGTACACGACGACGACATCGCGGACCCGGCCGAGCCGGTCCCCCACGGGATCGAAGACGGCGCAGCCGGCCAGGCGTGCGACGAAGACCCGTTGTGTGCTCACGGATCCAGCGTAGTGCGGAGCCGAGCGGTCGCACCGCGGGGTGCACCCGGCTCGCACAGCTGATGCAGAGGCGGTGCAAAGGCCGATGCCAAGGGTCCGTGGGACAATGACGGCATGAGCATGATGAGCCGGCTGCCGGGCAGCGCCGATCTGGGCGAGATCGTGGCGTCGACCAAGGAGTACGAGGCCGCGCAGAAGACGGTGTCGATGCTGATCGCCGGCGAGGTGCCGGCGCGGGACATCGCGATCGTCGGCCAGGGGGTGCGCTCGGTCGAGCGGGTCACCGGCAAGCTGGGCTACGCGACGGCGGCCCGATCGGGAGCCACCAACGGCGTCCTGATCGGCCTGTTCATGTCGGCGATCATGGTGTTCGGCAATCCCGACGCCCCGATCCAGCTGTTCCTCGGGATGGTGCTGATCGGTGTGGCGCTGGGGATGCTGATGAGCCTGGTGACCTTCGCGATCGTGCGTCGGCGCCGTGATTTCGCGAGCATCACGCAGCTGGTCGCCGATCACTACGAGGTGCGGGTGCAGCCCGCCTCGCTCGCGAAGGCCCGTCAGGTGACCGGGGCGGGGCGTCCCGAGCCGGTGCGTCCGGCGGTGAACCTCGACGAGCCTCCGCGGTACGGGGAGCGGATCACCCCGAACGGAGTCGTCGGGGGAGGAGCCGGTTCCGGGCTCGCTTCGCAGACTCCTGCGGCCGGCGGTGCGTCGGGCGATCGTCCGATCGCGCCCCCGCTGCCGCCCGCGTCCGGTGCTCCGGCCCCGACAGGGGATGCGCCCACCGACGGCCGTGCCGGCCGGCAACCCGACTCGGACGACGGGGCCACCGAGCATCCCGCCGCGGACGGCGATGAGCCGCGGGGCGACGACGGCCGATGACGACGACGGCGGCCAGGTGAAGACCGCGACCGGCGCGTCCGCCTGGGCGCTGGGGCTGCTGATCCTGCTGCCGGTGCCGTTGCTCGGGGCCACGCTGGCGGGGCTCGGGATGGCGACGGCACATCGGTCCCTGTCCCGTCAGGGTCCGCTGGCCGCGCAGAACGCGGCCGCCGCCAGACGGTGGGGGATGCTGTTCCTCCTCGTCTCGACGGGGCTGTTGGTGCTGCAGGTGGTCGTGCGGGTGCCGTCGGTCATCCGACAGGAGGCGGTCGATCTCCTCCCGATGGGGATCCCGATCCTGCTGTACGTGCTGGTGTGCGCGATCCACCTGGTCGTGGTCGTCATCGGCATGACGCAGGCCTCGCGCGGCGAGGTCGCGTTCTCACGGCGGGCGGCGTCGTGAGGGTCCCGGTCGACCACCCCGCCGGCTCGGTGTCGGCGGTGCACGAGCGCGCCGGGGCGGACACGGTGCTGATCGCGCACGGCGCGGGCGCGGCGATGGATCATCCGTTCCTCGTCGGGTTCGGCGAGGCGTTGCGGGATGCCGGCTTCTCGACGCTGCGATTCAACTTCCCCTACGCGGATGCCGGGCGGCGCATGCCGGGGCCGGCCGCGCATGCGATCGCGACCTGGCGCGGGGCCGTGGCGTGGGTGCGTGCGCAGGATCCCGCCGGCAAGGTGATCGCGGCCGGCAAATCCTACGGCGGGCGGATGGCGTCGATGGCGGTCGCCGACGGCCTCGTGGTCGACGCGCTGGCGTACCTCGGCTATCCGCTGCATCCGCCGGGGAGGCCCGACAGGCCCCGGATCGCGCATCTCCCCGCGATCTCCGTTCCGCAGCTGTTCGTGGAAGGTCGGAACGACCCGTTCATCCAGCCGTTGGCCCAGTTCGAGCAGGCCGTCGCCTCATGCCGGGATGCCCGCGTGGCGTGGATCGACGGTGGCGGGCACTCGTTCGAGGTGAAGGGGCGGAAGCGTCCCGCATCAGAGATCGGGGCATCGCTCGCACCCGTCGTGGCCGCGTTCGTCGCCTCCCTCCCGGACGCGGAGACGTAGGCGCGTCAGCCGAGGAAGGACAGCGCCTCCGCGGCGATGAGGTCGGGCTCGGTGACCGGGACGAGGTGCCCGGAGCGCTCGGCGGCGACGCGGCGGGCGTTCTCATGCTGCCGTGCGGTCTCGCGGTGCGCGGCCACCAGCCTGCCGCGGATGCCACGATCGACGATCGTGGTGCGCTGCCCGGAGATGACGCTGACGCCGATGTCCCCGAGCGCCGGCGGGTCTGCCCGGAGCCGTTCGATGCCCGCCGCGACCTGGGCGTACTCCGCAGCGGCGGTCCGCGCGGCCGTGACGGTACTGGACGCCTCGACCGCGGCGTCCAGCACCGGCTTCGGCAGCCCCTTGAGTCCGGCGCGGTTCAGCGG
>JBASAE010000193.1:0-2533 GCA_049654285.1 Microbacterium sp. | reverse complement strand
ATCTCGGTGCTCAGCTTCGGTCTGCCCTGGTGGGTCGGCATGCTGATCGGCCTGCTCGGCGGCGCCCTTTTCGCGCTGCTGCTCGGCATCCCGACCCTGCGGCTGCGCGCGGACTACCTCGCCATCGCGACGATCGCCGCCGGCGAGATCGTGCGACTGCTGTTCACCACAGAGCTGTTCCACGCCTGGACCAACTCGGCCGGTGGCCTGGCCGGCTACCACGCGGGGTTCCGCAGCGCGAACCCGTTCCCGCCGGGCACCTACGGATTCGGGCCGTGGACGATGAACGAGAGCGACCTGTGGAACCGGGTGTTCGGACTGGCCATGCTCGCCCTGTCGGTGCTGCTGGTGTGGGCACTGATGCGCAGCCCCTGGGGCCGGGTGCTCAAGGGGATCCGCGAGGACGAGGACGCCGTGCGCTCGCTCGGCAAGAACGTCTTCGCCTACAAGATGCAGGCGCTGGTGGTCGGCGGCGTGATCGGCGCGATGGGCGGGATCGTTTTCGTGCTGCCCTCGGCGGTCGTCCCGAACAGCTACTCCACCTCGCTGACCTTCTTCCTGTGGACGATCCTGCTGCTCGGCGGAGCCGCGACGGTGTTCGGGCCGACGCTCGGCGCGGTGCTGTTCTGGGTCGTGTTCGCGTTCCTCGGCAACCTGCTCTCGTCGATGTCCGGCGCGGGGCTGCTGCCCATCACCGATCTGCAAGCCGGCTCGGTCCGCTTCGCCCTGGTGGGCATCGCCCTCATGCTGCTGGTGATCTTCCGGCCGCAGGGCCTGCTCGGCGACAAGAGGGAGATGACCTTTGTCAACTGAGAACTCCGCGGAGAACACCGCACCCGTGACGGGCGGCATCCGCCGCCCGAAGACCACCGGGCTCGCCAAGGGCCCCGGGAGACCCGGGGTGGCGAAGGTCGACCCGATCCTCGTCGTGGATGCCGTGCAGCGCCGCTTCGGCGGCCTGGTCGCCGTCGACGTCGACCACCTCGAGATCCCGCGCGGCGCGATCACGGCGCTGATCGGCCCGAACGGCGCCGGCAAGACCACGCTGTTCAACCTGCTCTGCGGCTTCGACAAGCCCAACACCGGCACCTGGTCGTATGACGGCAAGAGCCTCGCCGGGGTGCCGTCGTTCAAGGTCGCCCGGATGGGCCAGGTGCGTACCTTCCAGCTCACCAAGGCGCTCTCCCTGCTGACCGTGCTGGAGAACATGAAGCTGGGAGCCCCGCACCAGACCGGCGAGCGGTTCTGGCAGAGCCTGTTCCCCTTCTTCTGGCGCTCGCAGGAGAAGGAGATCGAGGCCAAGGCCCGCGACCTGCTCACCCGGTTCAAGCTCGACGCCAAGGAGAAGGACTTCGCCGCCGCGCTATCCGGCGGGCAGCGAAAGCTCCTCGAGATGGCGCGGGCGTTGATGAGCGATCCGAACCTCGTGATGCTCGACGAGCCGATGGCCGGCGTGAACCCCGCGCTGACCCAGTCGCTGCTGGACCACATCCTCGATCTGAAGGACCGCGGCATGACCGTGCTGTTCGTCGAGCACGACATGCACATGGTGCGGCACATCGCCGACTGGGTGGTCGTGATGGCCGAGGGCCGCGTGGTCGCGGAGGGACCGCCCGACGAGGTCATGGAGGATCAGGCCGTGGTGGACGCCTACCTGGGCGCCCACCAGGACGTCGATCTGGGCGTCGTCACCGGTCGTATCGGCGTGGTCGACGCGGCGACGCTCGCGTCGGCCGCCGAGGTGCGCGAGGAGATCGAGGCGCAGGCCGAGGCCGAGCTGGACGCCGACGCAGAGGAGGAGAAGCCATGACGGATGCACCCGCCGCCGCATCCAGCGACGTCGTCGTCGAGGTGACCGGGGTGCACGCCGGGTACCTGCCCGGGGTGAACATCCTGGGCGGCGCGAACCTGATCGCACGCCGGGGCGAGCTGATCGGCATCATCGGCCCGAACGGCGCCGGGAAGTCGACCCTGCTGAAGGCGATCTTCGGCCTCGTGCAGGTGCGCGAGGGCGACATCACCGTGAACGGCGAGAGCATCGTGGGTCTCAAGGCCGACAAGCTCGTGCAGCGCGGGGTGGCGTTCGTGCCGCAGACCAACAACGTGTTCCCCTCGCTCACCATCGAGGAGAACCTGCAGATGGGGCTCTACCAGAACCCCCGGATCTACGATGAGCGGCTGCAGTTCGTCACCGGGATCTTCGCCGAGCTCGGCAAGCGCCTCCGGCAGCGTGCGGGCTCGCTCTCGGGCGGCGAGCGCCAGATGGTGGCGATGTCGCGGGCGCTCATGATGGATCCCTCCGTGCTGCTGCTCGACGAGCCGTCAGCAGGACTCTCCCCCGTGCGGCAGGACGACGCGTTCATCCGCGTCTCCGACATCAACCGGGCCGGGGTGACGACCATCATGGTCGAGCAGAACGCCCGCCGGTGCCTGCAGATCTGCGACCGCGGGTACGTGCTCGACCAGGGTCGCGACGCCCACGAGGGCACCGGGCGCGAGCTGTTGGAGGACCCGAAGGTGATCGGCCTGTACC
>JBASAE010000192.1:0-3410 GCA_049654285.1 Microbacterium sp. | reverse complement strand
CTCCGTGACCTGCCCCACTCCCAGCTCCGGCAGCGTGGTCGTCCCGATCAGCACCGCCCCGGCGGAGGACAGGCGGTCGATCGCGGGATCGGACGTCTCAGGGGAGTGACCGGCCCACTTGGGGCTTCCGGCCGCGACCGGTGTGTGGGCGATGAACAGGTTGTCCTTCGCCGCGTAGGGCACACCGTCGAGCGCGCCACGGGAGGCTCCGGTGCCGGCACGGGCATCCGCCGCCCGCGCGCTCTCCAGCGCCGGCTCGTCGAAGGTACGCACGAAGGCGTTGAGCGTGGTCGCCGTGTCCCGTGCGGCGGCGAGGCTCGCGCGGACGGCCTTGACGGCGGGCCCGTCCGCGGGCGATGCGGGGGAACTCATCCGGCCGTGTGTCCTTCCTCAGTAGCCGGCCAGGACGTCGACCGGTCCGAGGAGCGCGTCGCCGCGGCGCCAGCGCGCGATGTTCTCGCGGATCCGGTCGGCGAGCAGCGGGATGATCATGTCCTCGGTGTCGGCGGTGTGCGGGGTGATGAGGGCGCGCGGTTCGTCCCAGAGCGGATGTCCGTCGGGAAGCGGCTCCGGATCCGTCACGTCGAGGCCCGCCCCGGCGATCGCGCCGTCGGCGAGAGCCGTCAGCAGGTCGTCGGTGACGATGAGCCCGCCCCGCCCCACGTTGACGATGACCGCGTCCGGGCGCATCCCGTCGAGGACGGTCCGATCGACGATGCCCCGGGTCGCCTCCGAGAGGGGAGCCGCGAGCACCACCACGTCCGCGGTGCGGGCCGCCGCGGCGAACCGCTCCGAGGGGACGGTCTCGTCGGCGAACGGAGCCGGGGCCGGGGTGCGCTTGCAGACCACGAGGCGCACGTCGAAGGGACGCAGGAGCGCCGCCAGCTCGGATGCGATCCCGCCGCCGCCCAGCACGAGGACCTCGAGACCGTGGAGGGAGCGTCCCTCCTGCGCGGCCCACGATCGCGCCCTGGCACGTGTGGGAAGCACACGGAGCAGCGCCAGGACGAGGGCGAGGGCGTGCTCGGCGACCGGTCGCGCATACGCGCCCTTCGCGGACGTCCAGACGATGCCCTCGCGGAGCACACCGGCGGTGGCGAAGTTGTCGACGCCCGCCGACGGCAGCTGTACCCATTCCAGGTTCGGCATGCGGGCGATCGTGTCGGCGAGCTCCTGCGTACCGCCGTGCTTGGACCACACCAGCACCCGGGACTCGCTCAGCGGTGCGATCACGCCGCCGCCGTCGACGACGGCCTCTTCGTAGGCGGTGATCCGATCGGGTTCCAGGCTCACAGGGATCCGTGCTCGTTCAGCCATGCGACGGCGCCCCTTCCTGGGCGCGGGTGGATCCGCGCACGATCAGACGGCTCGGCATGCGCGTGCGCACGGTCTCGGCGGCCTGCCCGTTGATGCGCTCCAGGAGCCGCTCCAGCGCCCGGGCGCCGAGCTCCCGCGTCGACTGGGCGATGGTCGTCAGCGGGGGCTCCGCCGACTGCGCCCATTCGTCGTCGTCGAAGCCGATGAGCGAGACATCGTCCGGGATACGGATCCCGCGCGCCTTCAGACGACCGTAGAGCTTCAGCATCATCACACCGTTCGAGGCGAAGATCACGCGGGCCGTCCCCTGGGGGGTGCGGAGGAACGCGTCGAGCCCTTCGTCAAGCTGCCCGTCGTCGCGCACATCTGCCTCGAACACCCGTGCAGCGACGTCGGGGGACTGGGCGAGCCGGGCGCGAAACATCTCGGCGCGTTCGATCCGGGAGGCCGTCGACGCGATCATGTCGGTGAAGAAGCCGATGTCGTCGTAGCCGCTGTCGAGCAGATGGGTGACCGCATCGGCGACCGCCGTGTTGTTGTCGGTCCCGAAGTAGTCGACGGCGAGAGAGGGCACGTCCTGGTCGATGAGGACGATGGGCATTCCGCGGGACGACAGCTCGGCGACCGCCTCGTCGTTGTGGCCGGTGGTGAACACCAGCAGCCCGTCCGTGCCGTACGAGCTCAGCATCTCGAAGTAGCGTCGCTCCTTGTCGGGGTCGCGGTCGCTGTTGCACACCATCAGCATGTAGCCGTGCTTCTCGGCGACCTCCTCCGCCCCGCGAAGAACGCGGATGGCGAACGGGTTGGTGAGGTCGGGGACGATGAATCCCAGCGTGAAGCTCCGGTCCTGCCGAAGCCCGCGTGCGATCCGACTGGGGCGGTATCTCAGCTCGGCGATCGCGGCCTCGATCCGGGCCTTCGTCGCCGGTGACATCGAGCCGTACTGCTTGCCCAGGAAGCGCGAGACCGTCGTGCGCGAGACGTGCGCAGCCGCCGCGACATCCGAGATCGTCGCCGGGCGGCCTGTGCCTTCCGTCGTCATGTTTCTTCCTCTTCCCCCAGCCGGATCCATGCTCTTACTCGTCGATGATGGCAAATGCGCGAACCGGTGAGCCAGTGCCCTTGTCGAGCTTCAGGGGCACCCCGTAGAACATGAACTCCCCCTTGCCTACCAGTTCTTCGAGGTTCACGAGCCACTCATAGTGCGTGATGCCCCGATCGCGGCACACCCGGTGGCTCGGGAAGAGGTTGGTCGACATGATGTCGGTCGACGGCCCCTCGACGCCGTGGAGGATCGAGCCGTGGTCGGCGAGCCAGTGTGTGGCCTCGGCGGTGAGCCCGGGGTTCACGTCGAACATGATGGGGTCGGGGTAATGGCGACGGTGCAGCCCGGTGTTCAGCAGCACGATGTGCCCGTCGACCGTGATCCCGGTCTTCCGCTGCGCCTCTTCCAGGTCTTCGACCGTTATCTCGCCCAGATCGGGAATGTGCGTCATATCGAAGCAGACCGCCTTGCCCATGAACATCGACAGCGGCATCTCGTCGACGGTGAGCCCGTTCGGGTTCATGTGGAAGAACGCGTCGACGTGCGTGCCGGTGTGCTCGACCATGCCGATGTACTTCCACGAGGAGGTATGCGGATCGTCCGGGGTTCCCGACCCCATCGCCAGACTCGACTCGTGAGTCTGCAGGGTGACGTACACCGGGGCCTGGAAGGCGCTCTGCACGGGCATGTTGTCGGTGAACGTCAGGGTGAGGTCGACGATTCGCTGGGTCATGGTTTTCCTTTCGTGCGTGGGGCGGTGCGCTGTGCGCCGCCCCACGCGTGTGATGAAGACGGAGGAGCGCTACTTGCGCACGGGCTTGAGGACCTGCTGGATCGCGGGGTCGTCGATGTTCGACTTGTCGACGTAGGCCGCCGGAACGCTGATCTTCGCCTCCGGGGCGCCGCCGTCGATCGCCTTGATCGCGTTCTCCACCCCGGTGAAGCCGATGCCGGCGGGATCCTGGGTGATCGTCCCGGTGACCGATCCCGCGCGGATCGCTTCGAGGATGTCATCGGAGCTGTCGAAGCCGATCACCGTCACCTGCCC
>JBASAE010000191.1:0-7981 GCA_049654285.1 Microbacterium sp. | reverse complement strand
CGCGCGCAGCAGCGGAAGCCGCTCGGCGGCGAACTGCCGGGCGGCGGCGACCTTGCCGGTGTAGAAGGCGGCGTCGGCGCCGTCGAGGCCACCGCCGTCGAGGCGCGTGCGCGCGACCACAGCCTGGCGCGAGAGGAGCCAGCCGAGAAGCAGGTCGCCGTGCATGTCGAGCACGCGCGTCGTGTGCAGCGCGACGCGGTGGACGTTCTGCGGCTCCTCGACGGCGGCATCCGCCCACTCCGTGAGCTGCGCGACGGCCGAGCGCACGGCATCGAGGGCGTCCTCGAGGGCGGCCGCGACATCCCCCAGATCCTCGGACGCCGCGAGCGATCGGGCGTGCTGCTCGATCTCGGACATGAGCGAGGCCCACGCCCGCCCGCCGTCACGCCTGATCTTTCGGAAGAAGAAGTCGATCCCCTGGATCGTCGTCGTGCCCTCGTAGATCGTGTCGATCTTGGAGTCGCGGATGTACTGCTCGATGGGGTAATCGCGCAGATACCCCGACCCGCCGAAGATCTGCAGGCTCTCTCCGAGGAGGGCATACCCCTTCTCCGAGCAGAAGCCCTTGACGATCGGAAGAAGGAGGTCGTTGCGCGCCGTGTGCGCGGACGCGTCCTCTCCTGCCGCTCTCGCCTGCGCGACGTCGTCGAGGACCGTGCCCGCGAAGACCATCAGCGCGCGCATGCCCTCGACGTAGTATTTCTGGGTCATGAGCGAGCGACGCACGTCGGCGTGCCTGATGATCGGGATGTCCGGCGCGTCCCGCGTCCCCTTACGTGCCAGGTCAGGGCCCTGCAGGCGCGTCTTGGCGTAGGCCAACGCGTTCAGGTACGCCGTCGACGCCGTTGCCATCGCCTTCGTCCCCACGAGCATCCGGGCGTACTCGACGACCTCGAACATCTGCGCGATGCCGTTGTGCACGTCGCCGACGAGCCACCCGACCGCCGGCACATCCGCACCGAAGGTGAGCTCGGACGTCACTGATGCGTTGAGCCCCATCTTGTGCTCGATCCTGGTGACGACAGCGCCGTTGCGCGCGCCGAGCTCGCCCGTCTCAAGATCCACGTGGTACTTCGGCACGACGAACAGACTGAGCCCCTTCGTGCCGGGACCGCCCGCGCCCGGGGTGTCGACCGGACGCGCCAGGACGAAGTGCACGATGTTCTCGGCGGCGTCGTGCTCGGCACTCGTGATGAAGCGCTTGACGCCCTCGATGTGCCAGGTGCCGTCCGCCTGCGGGATCGCCTTCGTACGTCCCGAGCCCACCGAGGAACCGGCATCCGGCTCGGTCAGCACCATCGTCGCACCCCAGTGCCGCTCGACCATGAGGGCCGCGAGCCGGCGCTGGGCCTCGTTGCCCTGTCCATACAGGATCTGGGCCTGGGGCCACCCGGCCGCGTAGAGGAAGATCGCTGGGTTCGCACCGAGGGGGAACTCGGCCATCGCCCATCGCACGCTCGGCGGCACGGCCAGACCGCCGATCTCGGGATCGACGTCCATGCGCCACCACTCGGCGTCGACATAGGCGTCGTACGACGCCCGGAACGCGGGCGGCAGCGCGACCGACGCCGTCGCCGGGTCGAGGACGATCGAGTCCGTCTCCGCATCCCCGAAGGAGGAGGCGAGCGCCGTCTCAGCGAGCTCAGCGCCTGCTGCGAGCATCTCCTCGACGGTGTCCTGGTCGAGGTCGTGCCAAGGGCCGCGGCCCAGCACGTCTGCACGCCCGAACACCTCGAAGAGGTTGAAGCGGACGTCTCGTACGTTGCTCCGGTAGTGGCTCATGATCCTCCCATGGTGGTGACTGTCAGGTGGGCGTGGGAAGCCCACGCCTTGGCTGCGGCCGCGATCGTGGCAGCGAGTGCGACGGGCTGATCGATCGGCACATGATGCCCGCAGTCCGCGATCGTGATGGCGGGGCCTGTGCCGTCGACGAGCGATGCGAGGATTGCCGCGCCCTCGTCGTCCAGCAGACCCGCGTCGCCCCGCACGACGGCCACGGGGCAGCCCGTGATGGGCTCGATGTCCTCCAGGAAGATGCCCTCGTGCGCGAAGACGCGGGGATCGAACTTCCAGGACCATCCGTCATCGACCTGCGTCACCGAGCCGCGGGCGATGTGGTCCATGACGTACGGCGCACGGGGCGGGGCAGCGGGGACGAGCCGGAACCGGTCGAGCACGGTCTGCCGATCGGGATGGATGCGTCGCGGCAGGTCGCGCGCCGACCGCCAGGATTCCCCCTCCTCGCGGCGAGGGAAGTACGAGTCGACGATGAGAAGCCCGGCGAGCTCTTCGGCGTTCGAGCGCGCCGTCGCGTATCCGACGAACCCGCCCATGGAGTGTCCGACGAGGAGAGGTCGGCCGCGGACGTGGCCGCTGCGCAAGACGGCGAGCACCTCGTCACGCCACGTCGCCATGCGGTACTCCTCGCGC
Organism: Microbacterium sp.; assembly: GCA_049654285.1. GTDB lineage: Bacteria > Actinomycetota > Actinomycetes > Actinomycetales > Microbacteriaceae > Microbacterium. Next base: position 5,551 of record JBASAE010000191.1, on the reverse strand, counting down.
CATGCGCTGTCGCCATGGCCGGAAAGATCCATGGCGACGACACGGCACCCCTCGAGGAGAGGGGCGATGTGGTCCCACCATCCGGCGTGTGCGGCACCGCCGTGGACGAGCACGACAGGCATGCCGCTCTCCGGCCCCCAGCTGCGGATCGCGATGGTCGTGCCGTCCTCATCGATGACATCCCGCGCGGGTCTCCGCCCGAGCGCCGCCGTATACCAAGCGGGCACCTCGGAACCCGGTGCGTTGGACATCTCCGCTCCTTCGTGTCGTCTCGCTCCGCCGATCAGACTGATCAGTCGAGAAGCTCCAGAGTGTAGCTTCCGTGCGTCGGTGCGACCGCGCCGACCCCGACCACGATGCGCGAGCAGAGCCAGCGATAGCGCTCGTCGTCGGTGTCGAACACGAACGCCGAGAACACGGGTCCCGATCCGATCCCGCCGGACCAGTCTGCCCGTCCGCCGTACGCGACCTGGATCGCCGCTCCGTCATCGGTGCGCAGGCTCACGCGCACATCGACGATGACGGTGCCGTCGGGGCCTTGGATGAGCCAGTCGGCGGCCGAGGTGCCGACCTGCGTCGCGTTGAGGAGTGGTCCCTCGATGCGGCCGCCGACGATGGGCCCCACGAGGCGATGCCCCCGACTCGCGTCGCCGCGGAACTCGACACGGGCGAGCGGGGCGCGGAAGACGCCGAACGGCTGTGATCGCAAAGGCGGACTCCCTCGTCTCGTCAGTGATGAACGATTCTGTACACAAGCGCTTGGTAGGTATAGTATCCGAGCATATGACCTCGAGCAACACGGCGCCCCCGCCCTACGACCGACTGCCCCTGGCGGAAGGCACGGCCATGCGGCATGCCTGGGATGTCTTCGGCGCCGACGACCGGATGGGCACGCTCAACTTCCTCACGCCCGAACGCCGTCGAGCGGCGCTCGACGTCGTGCGGCGGGGCGAGACGATCAGCCTGACGCTTCCGCTCGACGCACCCGACGTGCCGCCGTTCGCGCGGGAGCCGCTCGTGCACGAGGCCTACGCCGCGAACGGCTTCAGCTGGGGCGACCGCATCGCCGCCCTCGACACACAGTCGTCCTCGCAGTGGGACGGGCTGCTCCACGTGTCGCACGGAGCGCACGGGTTCTACGGGGGTCGCCGGGGGGCGGCATCCGACAACCGCGACATCGGCATCGACGCATGGGCGCGCTCCGGCATCATCGGGCGCGGTGTGCTGGTCGACGTCGCGCACCACCTCGCCACGTCCGACTCCCTCAGCGGGCGCGCAGTGGCGAGCGACGACATCCTCAGGATGCTCGAGGCGCAGGGCACCGAGCTGCGCCCTGGCGACATCCTGTGCCTGCGCTTCGGATGGCTCGAGGGCTACCTCGGACTCGACGCGACGGACCGTGCGGACTACATGAGACGACCGACCTGCGACGGGGTGAGCGCCGTCGAGACCACCGCCGCGATGCTCTGGGATCGTCAGGTCGCCGCGCTCGTCTCGGACAACCCCACCATCGAGTCGCAGCCGGGAAACCGCGACGACGGCTTCCTCCACCATCGCCTTCTGACGATGCTGGGCATGCCGATGGGCGAGCTGTTCGACCTCGACGCCCTTGCCGCGCACTGCCATCGGTCGCAGACATGGGACTTCCTCTTCGTCTCGGTCCCCTGGCACCTCACCGGCGGCGTCGCCTCGCCGGCCAACGCCGTGGCGGTGGTGTGATGGCGGGGATGACGGACGCAGCCGAGGAGAGGCACGACGGGGAGTCGGACGACCGGATCCTGGACAGGCTCCGGATCCAGGACCTCGTCCTCGCGTATGCCGAGGCGGTCGACGCACAGGATGCCGCGGCCGTGGCGGAACTGTTCACCGCGGATGCCGTCTTCCGCGCCTACGACCGCCCGAAGGGCGAGGCCCGCGGACGGCCCGAGGTCGAGGTCCTCATCGGCAAGCTCGTGGGCAGCTTCCGCGCGACGCTGCACCACGTCTCCGGGCCGCGCATCGAGTTCGACTCCCCCACGCACGCAGCAGGCAGTGTCGCGCTGCACGCCTGGCATTCGTTCCGCGATGATCGCCCGGACGGCCTGCTGTGGGGCAGATATCACGACCGATACGTTCGCTCCCCCGAGGGGTGGCGATTCGCCGCGCGCACCCTCGTCGTCGCGGGGAACCGCGACTTCGACTTCCCCTGGATCACGACGGACTGATCCGAGCCCCTGCACGAACAACCGAGAGGATTCCCATGTCAGAGTCGTCGTCACGTCCCGTCGCCCTCGTCACGGGCGGCACCGGCGGTGTCGGACAGGCGGTCTGCGCGATGCTCGCAGACACCGGGTACGACATCGCGTTCACCTACACGTCGAACACCGCGAAGGCCGATGCCCTCTCGGAACGCCTCGGCGCCTCGGGCGCCCGTGTCATCCATGCAGCGCCGGTCGACCTCACCGACCCCCACGCCGTCGAGGCCTTCTTCGCAGCGACGGTCACCGCGACCGACCGGATCGACGTCGTCGTGCACGCGAGCGGCCCCTACGTCGAACAGCGCTACGTCAGCACGTTCGCGTCGGAGCAGTTCCGCCGTCACGTCGACCAGGAGCTGGTGGCCCTCTTCGAGGTATCACGGTGCGCCCTCCCCCATCTGCGCCGGTCCTCCGGATCCCTCACTGCGGTGACGTCCGTCGGCGTCCGCCGCTTCCCCGCGAAGGACGCCCTGTCATCGGTGCCCAAGGGCGGGATGGAGGCGCTCATCCGCGCGATCGCCGTCGAGGAGGGACGCTTCGGGGTGCGCGCGAACGCGGTCGCCCCCGGGATCCTCGCGGACGGCATGATGGACATGCTCTCGAGCACCGGCGACGTGCCCGAGCATCAGAAGACCCACCTCGAGTCGACCATCCCGCTTCGCCGGCTGGGGTCCGGCGCCGATGTCGCGGCAGCCGTGTGCTTCCTCGCCTCGCCCGCGGCCGCCTACATCACAGGGCAGAGCCTCGACGTCGACGGCGGCTACGGGCTCTGAGCCCACCGCCCCGAGCGGGACGACCCCCCTGACCGCCTCAGGGCCGCGCGTCGATCCCATCCATGAAGAGCGAGGAGATCCGGTCGGCGAGGGCGTCCACGTCGAGCCGGCCGCGCGGGTCGAACCAGCGCGTCGTCCCGCTGATGGAGGCCATGATCGTGCGGTAGACGACCTTCGGCTCGTGCGTGGGGTTGAAGGCGCCGGACGCCTGGCCGCGGTCGAGGACCTCGATCCAGATGTCTTGGCATTCCTGGAGGGACTCCTCCATGAAGGGGAACGACTTGGCGAGGTAGGCCCAGTCGCTCAGCATGATCCGGAGTGCGTATCGGCATTCGTCGAGAAGGACGACGGATCGGCGGATGAGCGCCCGCGCGGCGAGCGTCGGGTCCGACTCCCGCGCGGCCACGTCACGGTAACCCTCGAGCAGCTTGACCCAGTACTCGCGCAGGAGCTCCTCGACCATCGACTCCTTGGAGGTGAAGTGATGATAGAGGCTTCCCGACTGGATGCCCGCGGCATCTGCGACGTCCCGGATTGTCGTGACGTGGAAGCCGTTCTCCGCGAAGAGCCGCCCTGCGATCTGGACCAGTTCGTCGCGCCGGCCGGACCGGGTCGTGCCTCCCTGGGTACGCAGGCGACTCGAGCCGGTCTCACTCTTCGGCATGGCGGTCCCTTTCCTGGCGACGGTCGTTTTCTCAATCTAGCGCTTGATTCAGGATCTCGCGCTTGATCCAGCGAGCAGAGGACTCTAGGCTTTACCAAGCAACTGTTTGGTTGGCTTTCTGACGAAGGGGCATGATGACGGCAACGGCGACTCTCCAGCGGGAGATCGAGGCTGCGCACCTGTTCGACCTGTGGCTGGATTCGGCGCGTGCCGCACTGGAGTCCTCCGATGCGAGAGCCTTCACCGCGCTCTTCGACGACGACGGGTACTGGATGGACTATCTGGCGTACACATGGCGGTACCGGACCTATCACGGGCCCGAGGAGATCAACACCGCCGCGACCGCCACACTCCCCAGTGCGGTGACGCGCGCGATCACGGTGTCCGCCGAACGGGCGCGCCCGCGTCTCGCCCGCCGCTCGGGCACCGACGTGCTCGAGGGCTACTTCGACTACGAGACCGAGGCGGGACTCGGGACCGCCTACGTGCGGCTGCGCATCGACGAGCCCTCCGGCCCACCACGGGTGTGGGTGCTCCTGACGACGCTGCAGGCGGTGCACGGGCACCGCGAGCAGGTGGGCACGAACCGCCCACGCGGGCGGGAGCATGAGACCGGCAGGGCCAACTGGCTCGACCGCCGCATCGCCGAGCAGGCCTTCGACGACCGCGAGCCCGAGGTCATCGTCATCGGCGGCGGTCACAGCGCACTCGCTCTCGGCGCCCGCCTCCGGCAGATGGGCGTGGACACGCTCATCCTCGAGAAGAACCGCCGCGTGGGCGACAACTGGCGCAATCGCTACCACTCGCTCACACTGCACAACGAGGTCGCGACGAACACGCTGCCCTACATGCCGTACCCCGCGACTTGGCCCTCCTTCCTCCCCAAGGACAAGCTGGCGCAGTGGCTCGAGGCGTACGCCGAGGCGATGGAGCTCAACGTCTGGACCGAGTCAGAGGTCGTCGGCGCCCGCCGCGACGACGAGTCCGGCGTGTGGACCGTGGAGATCCGTCGTCCCGACGGCACCGTCATCGAGCGGCGTGCGCCCCACGTCGTGCTCGCGACAGGCGGCCACAGCGGCGTCCCCCGGATCCCCGACATCGACGGCCTGGAGCACTTCGCCGGCCGCTCCTTCCACTCGAGCGGCTACCGTTCGGGCCGCGACCACGTGGGCGAGGATGTCGTCGTCTTCGGAGCGGGAAGCAGCGCCCACGACATCGCGCAGGACCTGCATGACAACGGCGCGGCATCCGTCACGATGATCCAGCGCAGCCCGAGCGCCGTCATCAGCCTCGATCCCTGCGGCACGATGGTCTACGCGGCCTACGCGGACGGCCTCGACCCTGCCGACGTCGACTTCGTGCAGGCCGCGACACCTTATCCCCTGCTCAAGTCGACGTACCAGTGGCTCACGCGCAAGACCTGCGACATCGATCGCGAGCTCATCGACGGGCTCGAAGCGGCCGGCTTCCGCACGGACTTCGAGCCCGATGACACCGGCTTCCACATGAAGTACCTCCGACGCGGCGGCGGCTACTACATCAATGTGGGGTGCTCCGACCTCATCGTCGCAGGCAAGATCGCCGTCCGCCAGGCCGCCGACGTCGCGCGCGTGGAGAAGGACGGCGTTCGCATGACCGACGGCTCGCTGCTCCCCGCTCAGACGATCGTGCTCGCGTCGGGTTACGAGAACCAGCAGGAGGGCGTGCGCCTCCTGTTCGGCGACGACGTGGCGGAGCGCGTCGGACCCATCTGGGGCTTCGACGAGAACCACATCATGCGCAACATGTGGGTGCGCACCGCCCAGGACGGGTTCTGGGTGATGGGCGGATCGCTGATGGAGGCGCGCCTGTACTCGACCTATCTCGCTGTGCAGATC
>JBASAE010000190.1:0-10189 GCA_049654285.1 Microbacterium sp. | reverse complement strand
GCCTGGTCATGACGGACCTGCCTCCCCTGTTCTGTCGCCGCTTCGTCCTTCGTGTCCAGGCTACTTCGGTCCCGCCGCGGTGCCGCCCACGCACGAACGCGTCGGAGGCTCTACGGTGGAAGGCATGGTGAACAGGCGTGCAGTGGTGACCGGTGCGAGCACGGGGATCGGCGAGGCGACGGTGCGTGCCCTTCGCGAGCGCGGATGGGACGTCGTCGCGGTGGCGCGACGGGCGGACCGTCTCGAAGCGCTCGCGGCGGAGACCGGCGCGCAGGCCGCGCCCTGCGACCTGACCGACGCGGATGCCGTGGAGACGCTGCTGGACCGTCTGGCGGAGTCCGGCCCGGTGCACGCCCTGGTGCAGGTCGCCGGTGGCGCGCGCGGCACCGACAGCGTGGAACGGGGCGGGCAGGACGACTGGCAGTGGATGTACGACGCGAACGTGCTCTCCACGCAGCGACTCGTCGCGGGCCTCCTGCCGCAGCTGCGGCGTGCGGCCGCGGGCGGCGGGCATGCGGACACCGTCTTCGTGACCTCCACCGCGGCCAGGACGCCCTATCCCGGCGGTGCCGGGTACAACGCCGCGAAGGCGGCGGAGTCCATGCTGGTACAGGTGCTGCGGCAGGAGCTGAACGGCGAGCCGATCCGCGTCGTCGAGATCGCACCCGGAATGGTGTACACCGAGGAGTTCACCCTGAACCGCCTCGGCGGGGACTCCGTGGCCGCCGAGGCGGTGTACTCGGGCGTTGAGGCGCCGCTGCTCGCGGAGGACGTCGCCGACGTGATCGCCTACGCGCTCACGGCTCCCGGCCACGTCAACCTCGACCTGGTCACCATGCGCCCGGTGGCCCAGTCCGCGCAGCATCTGCTCGCCCGTGGCCCGCTGCGCGTGCGCGACGAGGACTAGCACGCCCGCTCGGACAGGAGACGCACCCATGCCCAAGACGCTCGTCGAGCTCGCCGCGGACGGTCAGCTCGATCCGGGCTGGGCCGAGGCACTCGCCCCGGCGCAGCCCGTCGTGGCGGCACTCGGCGATCGGCTGCGGGCGGAGCAGGCGGCGGGACGCGGCTACCTGCCGGCCGGGGCGAACGTGCTGCGGGCGTTCCAGCGGCCGCTCGCCGAGGTGAAGGTGCTCATCACCGGCCAAGACCCCTATCCCACACCCGGCCATCCCATCGGCCTGTCCTTCGCGGTCGATCGCGAGGTGCGGCCGATCCCGCGCAGCCTGGCCAACATCTACCAGGAGCGGCAGGCCGATCTCGGCATCCCTCCCGCGCCCCACGGCGACCTCACGGCATGGAGCGACCAGGGGGTGCTGCTGCTGAACCGGGTGCTCACCGTCCGCCCCGGCGCCCCGGCGTCCCACCGCGGCTGGGGCTGGGAACAGGTCACCGAGCTCGCGATCCGGGCGCTGGTCTCCCGGGGACGCCCGTTGGTGGCGATCCTGTGGGGGAGGGACGCCGCGAATCTGCGCCCTCTGCTCGGCGACACTCCGGTGATCGCCTCGGCGCACCCCTCGCCGCTGTCGGCGAGCCGGGGGTTCTTCGGGTCACGGCCGTTCTCCCGGGCCAACGAGCTGCTGCAGCAGCAGGGTGCGGGCCCGGTGGACTGGCGGGTCGCGGGGGAGGACTGATCCGTCACACTGCCGGGATCACGGGGATCGCGGCGAGCAGCGCCTTCGTGTAGTCCTGCTGCGGGCGCCGCAGCACGGCCTCCGTCGTGCCGTGCTCGACGATGCGACCGTCCTTCATCACCGCGACGGTGTCGCTGAGGTTCTGCACCACGCCGATGTCGTGCGAGACCATGAGCAGGGTCAGCCCCTCTGCGCGCCGCAGCTCGATCAGGAGCTCGATGATCTGTGCCCGCACGGTGACGTCCAGCGCGGACAGCGGCTCATCGCCGACCAGGATGCGCGGACGGTGCGCGATCGCACGGGCCAGCGCGATGCGCTGCCGCTGCCCGCCGGAGAACTCGTGCGGATGGCGTTCCGCCATCTCGGCGTCCAGCCCCACCTGCGCCAGCACCTCGCGCACCCGTGCCCGATGGTCGCCCCCGATGCCGAGCGCCCGCAGCGGCTCCGAGACGATGCGCCCCGCGGTCATCCGCGGGTCGAGCGAGGCGTACGGATCCTGGAAGACCAGTCCGGTCATCCGGCGCAGCCAGTGCAGCTCCCGGGCGCGGGCCGTGGCATCGACCTCGCGATCGTCCACCCGCACCCGGCCGCTCGTCGGCCGGTCGAGCCCCAGGAGCAGCCGGATCAGGGTCGACTTGCCCGAGCCCGACTCCCCGATGATGCCGAGCGACTCGCCGCCCGCGATCTCGAGATCGGTCGGTTCCAGGGCGACGGTGCGGCGCGGCCTTTCGAAGAGCGAGCGTTTCGGCAAGGGGAAGGAGCGGCTGAGACCCTCCGCGACGATCAGGCTCATGTGGCTCCTCCGTCCGAGCCGGAGGGACGCCAGAGCGTCGCCGTCGCATCGCGCAGCAGCCCCTGCGTGACCGGCGACCGCGGTGTGCTCAGCAGGGTCGGCACGGGGCCCGCCTCGACCACCCGGCCGTGCTCCAGCACCACGCCGTGCGTGGCCACCTGGGCCAGCACGGCGAGGTCGTGCGTGATGAACACCAGCGACATCCCCCGCTCGGCGACCAGAGACAGCAGCAGGTGCAGCACCTCGGCCTGCACGGTGACGTCGAGCGCCGTGGTCGGCTCGTCCGCGATCAGCAGTCGCGGGTTGGCTGCCAGCGCCATCGCGATCGCGACCCGCTGCCGTTGTCCGCCGGACAGCTGATGCGGATACCGGTCGACGATCGAAGCGGGGTCGGGCAGATGCACCTGCGCGGCGGCCTCGATCGCGCGCTCGCGGGCTGCGCGGCGGGTGATCCTCTCGTGGATGCGCACCGACTCGCCGATCTGCCGTCCCACCGTGCGGATCGGGTTCAGCGCGGTCTGCGGCTCCTGGAAGATCATGCCGATCTGATCGCCTCGCAGTTCGGCGAGCTCGCTGTCGTGCATGCCGATCAGCTCGACGCCCTCCCAGAGGACGCTCCCTCCGGCCGTCGCGGCATCGGGGAGCAGCCCCAGCACGGCCAGCGCGGTGAGCGACTTGCCGGAGCCGGACTCGCCGATCAGCCCGAGCCGTTCGCCGTTCGCGACCTCGAAGGACACTCCGTCGACGACACGGCGTCCGTCGATCTCGATCACCAGGTCCTGCACCACGAGACTCATGCGACCACCGCCGGTACGTGCACCTGCGCGGAGCGCCGGGAGAGCGTCGGATCGGTCGCCTCGCGCAGCGCGTCGCCGAGCAGGTTCAGCGCGAGCACCGTGAGCGTGATCGCCAGGCCCGGCCACACCACCGACAGGGGATGCACGCCGATGTAGCGTTGCAGGTCGGAGAGCAGCATGCCCCAGCTCGGCTCGCCCACCGAGGCGCCGAAGCCCAGGTACGACAGCCCCGCCTCGGCGAGAACGGCCACGGCCATCGACCAGGACAGCTGCACGATGAACACCGGGGCGATGTTCGGCAGCAGGTGCTGTGTGAGGTTCTGCGTGGGGGTGAGGCCCGCGGCGCGGCCGGCCAGCACGAAGTCGCTCTGCTGCACGCGGCGCAGTTCGGGGCGCGTCACGCGGGCGATGTTCACGCCGAAGCCGATGCCGACCGAGACGACCACGACCCACAGCGAACCGCCCCACACCGCCGAGATCATCATCGCGATCAGCAGCACCGGGAAGGCGATGAGGATGTCGACGAGCACCGCGACCGTCTCGCGCACCCAGCGCGCGGTGAGCGCTCCGAGCGCCGCGAGCGCGATGCCGACGAGCGTCGCGACGACCCCGGCGCCGACGCTGACGAACACCGCCGTGCGTGCTCCCGCCATGATCAGGCTGAGGATGTCGCGCCCGGTGCCGTCGGTGCCGAGCAGGTGCGGCCAGCCGGGCGGCGCCCAGCGGCCCCGCACATCGCCGATCATGGGGTCGAACGGAGTCCAGAACAGCGAGACGAGCGCCGTCAGAGCGACCAGCAGCACGACGATCGCACCGAAGCGGCCCGTGCCGCTGCGCAGCAGGGTTCTCAGCCACTCCGGCATGCTCACTCCGCCTCCCGCTGTCGGGGATCGATCGTGCGGTGCACGAGGTCGACGAGGAAGCCGATCACCAGGACGAATCCGGTGAGCACGAGCAGCTCGCTCTGCACCTTCACCAGGTCACGGGTGCCGACGTCGGTCACGAGCATCCGCCCGATGCCGGGCAGCGTGAACAGCTGCTCGATGACGACCGTGCCGACGATGATGCCGGCCACCTGCACGCCGAGCACGGTCACGATCGACAGGCCGACCGCCGGGATGCCGTGCAGGATCAGGGCGCGGCGGCGCGTGAGGCCCTTGGCTGCAGCGGTGCGCACGAAATCCTGGCCTGCGGCCTGCAGGGTGGCGCTGCGTACGAAGCGCATCAGCATCGCGCCCTCCACGAGGCCGATCGTCAGCGCAGGCAGCAGCAGCGCCCCGAACGCCTGGGCGGGGGTCGCCCATCCGGTGCGGGGGAATCCCTGCGCGGGCAGCCATCCGAGCCAGTGGGCGAAGACGACCACCAGCATCATGCCCGCCCAGATCACCGGGATGGCGGCGACCGCCTGGGCGGCGACGTTCATCGCGGTGCCGGCCCTGCGCCCGCGCAGCAGGGCGGCGAGGATCCCGAAGGGAACGGCGATCAGGGCGGCGACGGTCATCGACATCACGGCCAGGGGACCGGTGACCTGCGCCTTCTCGAGCAGCTCCGCTCCCACGGACGAGCCGCTGAGCTGCGAGGTGCCGAGATCGCCGCGCAGGACGCCGCCGATCCAGTCGACGTACTGCACGGGGAGCGGACGGTCCAGCCCCATCGCCTCGCGGATCGCCTGCACCTGTGCCGGCGACGCCTGGGTGCCGGCCAACACCTGTGCCACGTCGCCGGGGAACACCCGCAGGGTGAGGAAGATCACCACGCTGGACACGAGGAGCCCTGCGATCAGCAGGACCCCTCGTGTGAGCGTGTAGCGCAGCATCTCGAGCCGTCGGGCGGTTCCGGCCGGTCAGTCCGCGGCGCGCGTGACGCCGGCGAGGTCGATGCGCGAGTTGATCGAATCCTTCGGGAAGCCCTTCACGATCGGGCGCACGGCGGTGAGCGTGGCGCCGTTGTACAGCCAGTCGGCGGCGTGGTCCTCGGAGACGATCCGCGCGGCCTTCGCGAGCAGGTCGGCGGACTTGCCCGCGTCGAGCTCGGCGAGCGCCTGCTGGTACAGGCTCTGCACCGCGGGGTTGTCATAGCCGAAGTAGTAGGCCGGGTTCGCCCAGTTGCCGAAGTCGCGCGGCTCGACGTGCAGCACGAAGCTCAGCTCATAGTCGTGGTTGGTGTAGACCTTCTCCAGCCAGGTGGGGAACTCGACGCTGTCCACCTTGAGGGTGACCCCCACCTTGGAGAAGTCCGAGATGAGCACCTGCGGCACGGTCGTGCCGTAGAAGGACGGGATGGTGAGGGTGAGCTCGAGGTTCTTGTGCCCGGCCTCTTCAAGCAGCTGCTTGGCCTTGGCGGGATCGTAGGGAGCGACCTTCGACAGGTCCTGGTAGCCCGGGTCGAGCTCGGGGATCGGACCGTACATCGTCTGCCCCGCGCCCACGGCCTCGACGAGCGCGTCGTGGTCGATCGCGAGTCGCAGCGCCTCGCGGACCTTCTTGTCGTCCAGAGGCGCCTTGGCGTTGTTGAAGGCGAGCGTCGCCTTGTCGGTGGTCTTGCCCTCCGTGATGGAGAACTCGCCGGTGTCCTTGACCTGCGAGACGAGGTTCGGATCGACGGCGGTGAGCACATCGAGCGTGCCGTCGACGGCGGCGTTGACCCCGGCGGTGAAGTCGGGGATGTAGTGGAACACGACCTCCTTGACGCCGGCCTTGGTGCCCCAGTAGCCGTCGAAGCGCGAGAAGGTGAGCACGTTGCCCTTCGACCAGTTCTTCAGCGTGAACGGGCCCGTGCCGTTCTCGGCGGTCTTCAGATCGGTCGTGTCGCCGTTCTTGAGGACCAGTCCTGCGCGGCCGGTGAGTGAGAACAGGAAGTTCTGATTGGGCTTGTTCAGCGTGATCACGACCGTCTTGGCGTCGGGCGCGGAGATCGATGCGACGTCGGCGAAGTCCGCGTGCCCCTGCAGCCCCTCGTCGGTGCGCACCGCCTCGTAGGAGGCCAGCACGTCGACCGAGGTGAGGGCCGCGCCGTCGTGGAAGACGATGCCGTCGTTCAGGGTGAACGTGTAGGTCAGGCCGTCCGCGGACACCTCGTAGTCGCTGGCGAGGAGCTTCTCGATCTTGTTGTCCTGGGTGCGGGTGACGAGGCCCTGGTAGATGTTGTCGAACAGGATCTGTTCGAGAGCCGCGCCGCTGGTGTGCCGGATGTCGAGGTTCGACGGCTCGAGCACGAGGCCCACGCTCAGCGTGGCGTCGGGATCGGGCGCGGCGTCCGAGGTCGGCTTCGGCTCCGGGGCTCCGGTGCAGGCGCTGAGGATCAGAGCGCTCGCGGTGAGCACGCCGAGCAGTGCGAGTCGGGCGGATCGTCGGGTCATGGGGCGGTCCTTTCAGACGGCGGAGCAGTGCGGGCGGCTGAGCGTGCGGCTCAGGGCGCGTCGGTTCGGGCGGCGATGAGTGCGGCGAGGTCGGCGGGAGCGGTCTCCTGCGCGTTGTGGGTCGCGTCGATCTGCACGACGGATGCGTCGGGCAGGCGCGCGGAGAACTCGGCGACGTCCTCGTCGGCGAGGAAGCCGCGGGTGGCGTGCACCAGGGTGATCGGCGCGGTCACAGCGGCGAGATCCGCCCAGCCGGCGTCGGCCTGGACGAGTGCGGTGCCGGTGCCGCCCGGCTTCGAGGTCATCGCCTGTGCGGCGAGCTGTGCGAAGTGGTGCTTCCACTCCACCCGTCCGTCCGCCCGGACACGGGTGTTGAGGAACACGCCGCGTTCGGTGTCGGCGCGATCGCCGCCGAAGCCGAATGCCATCGCGCGCTCCACGGCTTCGTCCCGGGACGCGAAGTCGGTCTGCGCGTAGAACTCGGCGAGCACCGACGGCGCGGCGTCCCGGTCGAGGCCGGGGGTGATGTCGACGACGAGCAGTTCGCGGACGAGCTCCGGGTGCCGTGCCGCGACGGACGCGGCGGTGAGACCGCCGAGGGACTGGCCGAGCAGCACCTGCGGGGTGGTCGTCCATTCCCGAAGCGCCAGCGCCACATCGTCGGCGAGCCGCTCCGGGCGGTAGTCGAGGTCCTCGCGCCAGGAGGAGTCGCCGTGCCCGGCGAGATCGATCGCCAGCACCGGACATCCGAGCAGCAGCGCGGTGGTGTCCCAGGTGTGAGCGTTCAGGCCGGCGCCGTGCAGCAGGGTGGCGATCGGCTTCCCCGCGCCGTAGCGGAGGGCGCTCAGTTCGCGACCGTCGGGAAGGGAAAGGGTGAGTCGCGCCGCCTCAAGGGCCGGGACGCCGAGAGCGGCGGCCTGGCCGGCCAGGTAGCGGAACTCGCTGGTGTCATGTGCCACGGCTGTAGTCTGCTCCTCAGGAGAGGCTTCCGAGAAATGCGGAACCATTCCGACAAGTAATATTTGAGTAATGCTGGTCATTTTGCTCATAGTTCTTTAGATTTGGTTTTTGTTCTGCATTTCGGCCGTTCGTGTGGGGAGCCATAGGCTGGTGGCATGACCGTTCTCCGCATCCCCGGCGTCGCCAACATCCGCGACGTCGGAGGGATCCCCGTGGGTGGCTCGCAGGTGAGGGAGGGCGTGCTGCTGCGCTCCGGTAACCTCGCACGACTGACGGCCGAGGGCGGCGACCTGCTGAGGTCGCGGGTGCGGCGGGTCGTCGACCTGCGTGATGACGCCGAGGTCGCAGCCGAGCCCTCTGCCCTCTCCGAGGTCGTCGTCACCCGCGTCCCGCTGTTCCTCGGCTCCGTGGCGTCGTTCTTCGCCGAGGATCTCAGCCTCACAGACATGTACCGTCATCTCGTCGACGACGCCGCGCCGCGGCTGATCGACGCCATCCGCATCATCGCCGAGGGAGACCCCACCCTGGTGCACTGCACGGTGGGGAAGGATCGCACCGGCGTCACGGTCGCGCTGGCGCTCTCAGCCGTGGGGGCGGATCGAGAGGCCGTGATCGCCGACTACGCCTTGACCGCATCGCAGCTTCCCGAGAGGCGCAGCCGTTCGGTGCTGCGATATCTGCAGGCCCAGCATCCCGAGGCTCGGCATCTCGTGGATCTCGTCACCGCATCGCCCGCGCCCGTGATGCGCGGACTGCTCGCCGAGCTCGACGCGCGACACGGCTCGGTCGCCGACTATCTGCAGGCGAACGGCCTGGGGGACGACGAACTGCGCGCGCTGCGCGTCGCGCTGGTCGCCTGATCGACCGGATCTTCCGGGATAGGTAAGGCAACCCTTCGTAGCTGCTAAGCTGAAGTCATCATGATCTCAGCCGCCACCCCGACGAGCGTCCGGGCCGCACGTCGCGCCGCTCGGCGCCCGACCGTGCAGCATCTCATCACGGCGGACGAGCACTCGCTCGCCGAGGTGCAGGCGGCCATCGCGACGCTGCCGTTGTGCGCGGTGGGCCGGGTGTTCATCGAGGTGCCGGACGCCGCGGACATCGCGCCGATCGCCGTGCCGCCCCGGATGACCGTCACCTGGTTGCCGCGCTCGCGCCGCTCGGGCGCTCCGGGCAGCGGGCGGCACTGTGCGCCGGGCGAGGCGCTGTTCCGTGCGGCGACCGCCTGGGCCGATGAGATGATCTGCGACGACGCGCCGCTGCGGGCGCAGGTCACGCTGCTGGGTGGCTATGTCGGCACGGCCGACATCGTCGAGCATCTCACCGAACGGCTCGGAGTCGACGCCTCGCAGATCCACGCGCCCGAGCGCTACCGCCTTCTCGCGCGCTGACGCGGCACATACCCGCCGTCCTCCAGACCGGCCTCGATCTCGAAGCGGTTGCGCAGCGGGTTCCGCCCGGCGAACAGGTACATCACCGGCAGAAGGAAGCCGTAGCGCAGCCATTGCTGCTTGTGCACCGCCTCGTGCCGCAGCACGGCCTCGTCGGGATCCCGGTCGCCGGTGAGGAAGCAGCCGCCTACGCACACACCGCCGCGGGCGAAGGTCCAGCTCGGCATGCCCCGGAAGACCCACAGCCCGTGCCGGCGTTCGACCGGGCCGGTGCTCCAGAGCGTTCCCCACGTCCAGCCGACCGCGGTGCCCCACCAGTAGCCGAGGCGGCTGAGCGGCGAGCGCAGCACGAACGACGGGATGCGCCGGTCGAACCGCCGTCCGCGCTGCAGGGCGCGATCGGCATCGGCTCGCCAGTCGGCGGTCACGCGACGGACCCGACCAGCCGCAGCAGGGCGCCGAGGTCCTCGGCGGCGTCGGCGGGCGTGCGCGGTGCGAATCCGCAGATCGTGGCGCCGGCGAGCGGCACCTCTTCGCGGAGCCGGCGGATCGCCGCCGCGAGATCGGCGGTCGTGGCCCCGAACGGAGCGGGGGAGGAGACGCCGGAGAACTCCGAGGGATCGATCACGTCGACGTCGATGTGCACCCATACGCGGGAGGCGCCGGTGGCACGCACGGCATCGGCGATCGTCTCCGGCCGGTCGAGCTCTGTGGCGTCGATGCTCGTCAGACGGCCGAGCTCCTCGTGCTCGGCGTCGTCGAGGTTGCGCACGCCGACCGCGATCACGCGCTCGCGAGGAATGCCGGGTGACAACGCGAGCTGCGGTTCGCCCTCGCCGAGCAGGGCGCGCAGCGCCATCCCGGAGAACGCACCCGACGGCGATGTCTCCGGCACGTGCAGGTCGGGATGCGCATCGCACCAGACGAGGGCGAGATCGTCGGTGCCCGCAGCGGCGATCGCGGCGACCGTCACGCCGCAGTCGCCGCCGATGACCACATCGCCCGCAGCCCAGGCGTCCTGTACTCGTGCGCGCACGTTCAGGAGCGAGCTCAATCTGTGCACCCCGGTGCCGAGCGATTCGCCGGCCTCCAGCGGCACGTCGAGAACGGTGGTGGCCGATCGCGGCAGGTCGCCGGCGATCGCGGCGGCACCGTCGGTGAGCAGCATGGCCCGCGCGGCGGGCGAACCCTGCCACTGCGGGACGACGAGGAAACGTGTCATCGGCTGATCCTGATCGACGGGCGGAGGAGGGGAG
>JBASAE010000189.1:0-2000 GCA_049654285.1 Microbacterium sp. | reverse complement strand
TCGCCATCGGCGGGGCCTTCTTCCTCGCCAGCGACTCTGTCCTCGCCTTCCGGCTCTTCCTGCCCGACGCGATGCCCGCCTGGACCAGCCCCGCCGTCATGCTCACCTACACACTCGGGCAAGGCCTGATCATCGCCGGCTCGCTCCTCGCCCTCCGAACCAGAAAGTCCGAATGACCGAGGCCGCACGCGTTGACAGCTGGCTCTGGGCGGTCCGCATCTACAAGACCCGCTCGGCCGCCACCACCGCATGCCGTGCCGGGCATGTGCGCGTCAACGGCGACAAGGCGAAAGCCGCCCAGTCAGTGAAGCCCGGCGACGAACTGCGAGTGCGGATCGCCGGATTCGACCGCATCCTCGTCGTACGCCAGATCATGACCAAGCGGGTCGGCGCACCCCTCGCCGCAACGGCATACGACGAACGCACTCCCCCACGCGAGCCCATGGCGATACAGGCGGTACGCGATCGCGGAGCCGGCCGGCCGACCAAACGCGAACGTCGCGACATCGACCGATTGCGCGGCAGGGATCCCCACGAATAGCCACGGCCCTGGCCGGGCTGTGGATAACTTTCTCCGCCGAATCGGACTTTTGGCTACCGTGACGGGATGCCTGCGCCCGCCATCGCTCTCCGCCTAACTGCTCTCGCCGGTGCCACGCTCCTCACACTGGGCGCGTTGGCAGGGTGCTCACCGGAATCCGAGCCCACACCCGCCCCTCGTCCCGTCTTCGCCTCCGAGGAGGAAGCGTTCAATGCCGCCGAGGAGACCTACCTGGCTTATACGGAGGCCACAAACAGCACGGATCTCTCTGACCCGAGCACCTTCGAGGAGGTGTTCGATTGGATGATCGACCCGGCAGAAGGTTCTAGCCGAAAGAACTACAGTGCCTACCACGCCGAAGGCATCAGCCGAACAGGAGAGACAACCTTCGACACCTTCACACCCGTCAGCTTCAAGAACAACGTAGTGACGATTCGGCTATGTGTAGATGTCTCACAAGTGCAACTCCACAACGGTGGCGGAGAATCTGTGACTCCGGTGGACCGGCCGCCTCGTCAAGCCCTCGAACTCGAACTTGTTCCAGGCAAGTCCCCAACGTCGCTCGTCATCAGGTCCAGTGTTCGATCAAAGGACCTGCGATGCTGAGAACCATCTCGTTACTGCTCACCATCGCAGCTACCGCTCTTGCTAACGCTAGCGACCAGATGACGCCGGAGGCGACGTGGTCAAGCACGCCGACCGCGGTTGTCATTTCGGGATCGCAAACGAGCAACAGCGCTGACACACCAGATAGTGGCGTCGACTTCAACGAAGCGGATGATGCTGGACCGCCCAACGAATGGGACGCCTCCGACGACACCCCCTACATCCCTCCCCCTCCCCCGATGGTCGAGAAGGTCATCGACGGCGTCACCGTCACCGTCCCTGCCGACGACACGTTCAGCACCTGCCTCGGCGATTGGGAGAGCTCCCGGCTCTGCTATCGACAGGACGCCACCACCTCCGCGGACCCGACGGTGCCCGCAACGGCACCATCCGCCGACGCGGGCACGAGCCCTGCGGCGGTCACCATCACCGACCTCGTCCGCTTCGCGCCGTCCGCCATCACCGTCGTCGCTGAGCCCGACAATCTCGGCGTCGTAGGCCTTCCCACCAACCTCGTCGCCGACGCGCCCGTCACGACACAGCGCGCCGCCCTGTTCGGGCACCCGGTCACCGTGAGGTTCACCCCGACGGACTTCACCTTCGTCCACGGCGATGACACCATCGCCTCTGCGGCCACCGGCGGCGCCTCCTGGGCTGCGCTGCAGGTCCCGCCGTTCACGCCCACCGACACCAGCCACATCTACCGGACCCGCGGTACCTATGACGCACGCGTCGACGTGACCTATACCGCAGAAGTCGACCTCGGCGCCGGTTGGGTGACCGTTCCCGGAACACTCACGATCACCGGCGCCTCCCAGCAGCTACGCATCTATGAGGCGTACACCGCGCTCGT
>JBASAE010000188.1:0-4272 GCA_049654285.1 Microbacterium sp. | reverse complement strand
GCTCGAAGCGGGGGCCCGCAAGGCCGACGCGGGTTGAGCCCGGGCACCCGGCCGCGAGCCCGAGTGCCCGGCCTGCTCCGTGCCGGATCCGGTGCGTGTCGCGCTGTGGCGGATGCAGGGTGGGAGCACGCCGGCAGGGCAGCGCCGCTGTGACGGATGCAGGGCGGGAACACGCCTGCATGGCCGCGCCTCGGCGTGTCGCCCTGCAGGCGTCGCTTCGCCCTGCATCCGTCGTGGGGTCGTGACTGAGGCCCGGGGGTCAGGCGGCCTGCTCGACCTCGCCGTCCACCTTGCCCATCAGGTCGGCGCCGAGGCGCAGCACGTCGTCGAGGTGGCGCTGCATCACGGCATCCGCGTCCGCCAGACCCCAGTCCTGGGTGTAGTCCGCGGGCAGGATCGTGAGCGCGGCGCTCTCGTCGACCAGGTCGAGGCCGATGAACTCCAGCACCTCGCGAAGCTGTCGGGCGGATGCCACACCGCCGTGCCCGCCGTAGCTGACGATGGCGCTCGGGCGGTCCTTCCACTCGGCGTGCAGGTAGTCGATCGCGTTCTTGAGCGCTGCCGGGTACCCGGCGTTGTACTGGGGGGTGAGGAAGATCACCGCGTCGCTCTCGGCGATCTGCTCCGCCCAGGCGCGCGTGTGGGCGTTGTGGTACTGGCCCATCGCCGCCATGAGGGGCTCATCGAGCATCGGCAGGGCGATCTCGGCGAGGTCGAGGATCTGGATGTCGGCATCCACCTCGGGCGCGAGCCGGGCCGCGAGGGAATCGGCGAGCTGGCGTCCGATGCGGACGGGGCGGGTGCTGCCGACGATGATGCTGAGACGGGGACGTGACACGGTCTGGTTCCTTCCAGGATTGATTCAACTGAATGGAACTTGCGAGATGTCATCGGTATTCCCGATGCAGGGGACGGCGACGATCCCGACGTGGAGGTCGGGTGCCATGAGGTCATCGCGGTCCCGCTCGTCCGCTCACCCGCCGGGTGGGGGAGGGTCTCGGCGGGCCTCCGGCTTCGTGACCGGGATCGGCTGCGGTTCCGGCGCATGGCCGGCCGGCGCCTGCGGCAGCTCCTGGGCGACCTTGTTCTCGAGCACCGTGACCGCCTGCTCCGACAGGACGATCAGCCCGTCGAGCTCCTCACGGACCCGCTTGTAGGCGACGTTGCGCTCGGCCTGCGTGGCCGACTCGTCGACGGCGACCTTCAGCAGCTGCTGGGCGCGGGAGAGGCGCTTGCGCTCATCCTCGGTGAAGGTCGAGTCGCGCAGTCGTCGTGCGTCCTTCTCGGCGACGTCGAACGCGACCGAGTAGTTGCCGACCGCGTCGAGGTACTCGGCGATCTGCTGCTCGGTGACCTTGGCCTCAGTGGACGCGGGGCGCAGCGCGTCGGCGGTCTTCTTGGCGCGTAGGAAGGCGGCGGTCAATGGCTGACGGCCGTCGCTCATCGCGGGGAAGGCGATGAGCTTGGCGACGTCGAGCTCGTAGTCGAGCCAGCGGGCGGTGATGTCGTCGTGCTCGGCGAACAGGCGCCCCAGGAGCGCCTTCTCGTCGTCCGAATGCTGCTTCTGCTGCTGCTTCGGGGTGGGGACCGGTGCGGTCCCGCGGGCGGCGAGCTGTGCGGCCTTGAGCTCGCCCTTGAGGCGGAGGGTCTCCAGCTTGCGCTCGTGGCGGCGCTTGGCGCTCTGGTCCCAGGCGCGGGCGAGCCCGCCGCCCATCGCCATGAGCGGGAAGATCAACCACCAGTAGTCCTTTGCGAAGTCCCAGAACCCGTTGAAGAACACGTCCATGATCCGTTCAGCCTACGTCCTCCTGGCCATTCTGCACTCGGCGGATGGCGCTGCGGACGGCGGAACGCAGTAGGTGTGCCAGCCGTGGACCGTGGTTCCGTCCGACGTTCACAACGGAATCGCGCCGCCGCAGGTCACCAGTCGTGGACGGTCCCGTCCGCGAGCCGGTTGTACGGCAGATACGCCCGCTCGTAGGGGTATTGTCCGGCCTCGTCCTGGTCGAGGTCGACGCCGAGGCCTGGCTGGTCTCCGGGGTGCAGCAGTCCGTCCTGCCAGGTGAACGACTGCTGGAAGACGCGGTTCGTGCGCTCGCCGTGCTGCATGTACTCCTGGATGCCGAAGTTGTGGATCGCCAGGCCCAGGTGCGCCTGTGCGGCCATGCCGACGGGGGAGATGTCCGTGGGCCCGTGGAAGCCCGACTTGATCTGGTACATCGCGGCGTAGTCGATGGTCTTCCGCAGCGGGGTGATGCCGCCCATGTGGGTGACCGCGCCGCGGACGTAGTCGATCAGCTGGTCGCGAATGATGTCCTTGAAGTCCCAGGCGGTGTTGAAGATCTCCCCGATCGCAAGGGGCGTCGTGGTGTGCTGGCGCACCAGGCGCAGCGCTTCCTGGTTCTCCGCCGGCGTGCAGTCCTCGAGCCAGAACAGGTCGTAGGGCTCGAGGTCCTTGCCGAGCCTGGCGGCCTGGATCGGCGTCATCCGGTGGTGGCCGTCGTGCAGCAGCGGGATCTCCGGGCCGAACTCGTTGCGCACCGCCTCGAACACAGCGGGCAGGTGCCGCAGATAGGCGCGGGTGTCCCAGTCCTCCTCGACCGGCCTGGCGCCGCGGCGTGCCGGCTCGTGGTCGTAGCGCGCGTCGCCGCCGCCGGTGTCGGCGGCCTGCGAGGCGATGCCGTAGATCGCCTTCAGGCCCGGCACGCCGGTCTGGATGCGGATGGCTCGGTAGCCCTGTTCCAGGTGGGAGCGCACCGAGTCGAAGAGCTCGGGGAGCTCCTTGCCGGATGCGTGGCCGTAGGCGAGCAGGCCCCGTCGGCTGGCGCCGCCGAGGAGTTGATAGAGGGGCATCCCCGCGGCCTTGGCCTTGATGTCCCACAGCGCCATGTCGACCGCGGCGATCGCCGCCATCGTGACCGGCCCGCGTCGCCAGTACGCGCTGCGGTACAGGAACTGCCAGGTGTCCTCGATGCGCGAGGCGTCGGCGCCCAGCAACAGCGGCACGACGTGCTCGGTGAGGTAGGCGACCACGGCCAG
Organism: Microbacterium sp.; assembly: GCA_049654285.1. GTDB lineage: Bacteria > Actinomycetota > Actinomycetes > Actinomycetales > Microbacteriaceae > Microbacterium. Next base: position 1,233 of record JBASAE010000188.1, on the reverse strand, counting down.
CTCGCGGCCGTTCAGGGTCGCGTCGCCGAGGCCGACGACGCCGTCGGCGGTCGTCAGCCGGAGGGTGACGAAGTTGCGGTCGGGGCTGGTGACGATCACCTCGGCCTTGTCGATGGTCATGAGACGGGTCCCTTTCAGATCGTCATGGCGGTGAACCCGCCGTCCACGGTGATGAGCGCACCGGTCACGAACCCCGAGGCGCGCGGCGCGGCGAGCCAGACCAGCGCGCCGTCGAGGTCCTCCGGCTCGCCGAGCCGTCGCATCGGGGTGTGCGCGAGGATGCTGTTCACACGCTCTTCGGTGAGCACGGCGCGGTTCTGTTCGGCGGGGAAGAACCCCGGCACGATCGCGTTCACCCTGATCCGCTGCGGCGCGAGTTCGCGGGCCAGGTACTGGGTGAGGTTGTTCACCCCGGCCTTCGCGACGCCGTAGCCCATCACGCGGCTGAGGGGCGGGCCCGAGGACGCCGAGGAGATGTTGATGATCGATCCGCCCCCCTGGCTGCGGGCCAGCAGCGGGGCGAAGACCTGACACGCCCGGAACACGGCGTGCAGGTTCACGTCCTGCACGCGCGTCCACTCCTCGTCGGTCACCTCGGCGAACGGTGTGGTGGTGTTGACCCCCGCCGCGTTGACGAGCACGTCGATGCCGTCGTCCTCGAGCCGCGCGGCCGCAGCGTCGAGGTCTGTGCGGTCGGTCGCGTCCGCGGCGAGGAACTCGGCGCCTCCGCCGTGCGCCAGGATGTCGGCGGCGACGGCCTCGCCGCGGTCCCGCGCCCGCCCCATCACGACGACGTGCGCGCCCTGACCGGCGAGCGCCCGGCAGAACCGTCCGCCGAGCACCCCCGTGCCGCCGATGACCGCGGCTCGCAGGCCGGTGAGGTCGAAGAGGCCGGTGGTCATCGCGCACCGCCGTGCGAGAAGGGGAGCAGGTGGCGTCCGAGGTGCCGCTCCAGCAGGAGCAGGTACTCGTCGCGATGATCGGCGAGCACGTCCCGGATCCGCGTGTCGAGCGAGCCGCCGCCCGTCGCCGGCGGCGGTGACGTCAGCACCGCGCCGTATCCGACGTGGAGCACCTGCCGGCTGCCGGGGGTGTGCACGAGGGTTTCGAGGCCGTGATCGGGCAGCTCCCGGATGTCCCCGTCGTCGATCGTCGCGGACACCTGATAGCTGGCCCGCGCGCTCAGGTAGGCGTCGTGGCTGACCCGGTAGACCTCGCGGAACAGGTCGGGAG
>JBASAE010000187.1:0-3448 GCA_049654285.1 Microbacterium sp. | reverse complement strand
GTGGGAGGCCTGCTCAAGAATGTTCTGCGCGATTGAACGCTGGTCGCGATTAGCGGCGCAGTCCGAGACGCTCGATCAGCGAGCGGTAGCGCTCGATGTCGATGTCCTGGAGGTAGCCGAGCAGACGACGGCGCTGACCGACGAGCAGGAACAGCCCACGACGCGAGTGGTGGTCGTGCTTGTGCTCCTTGAGGTGCTCGGTGAGGTCCTTGATGCGCTGCGTCAGCATCGCGACCTGCACCTCGGGGGATCCGGTGTCACCGGGGTGCGTCGCGTACTCTTCGATGATCGCCTTCTTGACGTCTGCTTCCAGTGCCATAGATTCGATCCCCTCTCCCTCATTGCGCGGTGCCCGGCGCCTGCTGCGCGAGCTCTCTTCATCCGCGGCCGATCCAACGGCAACCTGAAGAGTCTACCAGCGATCCGACCCGCGCAGGACCGCACACCGGCTCGGATACGCTCGGAACATGCACGATGGAGCGCCCGCGTGAGTCATCTCATCGATCTCACGCCGCTGCGGACGAGTCCGCCGTTCGCGAGGATGTGGATCGGCTCGACCCTCGCCGGCATCGGCGGCCAGCTCACGATGGTCACCGTGATGCTGCATGTGTTCGCACTCACCGGGAGCACCTTCGCGGTGTCGATGATCGCGATCGCCGGTCTCGCGCCGATGATCTTCGCCGGCCTCTACGGCGGCATGCTCGCGGATGCGTTCGATCGCCGTGTGGTCGCGCTGATCGCGGCGACGGTCACCTTCCTCGCCACCGCGACGCTCGCCGCTCTGACCTGGACCCGCCTTGAGACGATCTGGTGGCTGTATGCGCTGAGCATGGTCATCGCCGCCGCGAACTCGGTCGGCATGGCCGCCCGCACCGCGATCATCCCCCGGCTGCTCCCCCTGGATCAGCTCGCCTCGGCATCCGCATTGAGCGGCGTGGCCTTCGGCCTGACGGTGATGGCGGGTCCTGCGCTCGGCGGCCTGCTCGTCGCGCTCACCGGGTACGGCTGGACCTACACGATCGACGTCGTGCTCATGCTGGCGATGTTCCTGGGGCTGTGGACCCTGCCGGCGCTCCTGCCCGAGGGCGAGGTCGTGCGCCCCGGACTCGCCGCCCTGGCCGATGGATGGCGATTCCTCCGCCGGGCGGGCAACATCAGGCTGCAGTTCCTGTGCGACATCCTCGCGATGACGTTCGGGCAGCCCTTGGTGCTCTTCCCCGCGCTCGGCACCGTGATCCTCGGCGGCGGACCGCTCACCACCGGCATCCTCACCGCCGCGGTGGCCGCCGGGACGTTCGCGTCGAGCCTGCTCTCGGGACGCGTCGTGCAGTACCGGTGGCACGGCCGCGGCATCGAACGTGCGGTGCAGGCCTACGGCGTCTGCATCCTGCTGTTCGGCGCGGTGCTGCTGATCGGCTCGTTCCTGCGACCGGCCGGCGTCTCCTCGCCGAACATCGGGCTGATCGTCGTCGCGTGCGTCGCGCTGGCGCTGTCCGGGGCATCCGACAACGTCAGCTCGATCTACCGCAACACCATGATCCAGGCAGCGGTGCCGGATTCGATGCGCGGACGTCTGCAGGGCGTCTTCATCGTCGTGGTCGCCGGCGGTCCGCGGGTCGGCGCGCTGTACGCCGGCACCCTCGCCACGATCACCACGCTGTGGTTCCCTCCCCTGCTGGGAGGCATCCTGGTGGTCGTCCTGGTGGCGCTGCTCGTGCGCAGACACCCCGCCTTCCGCTCCTACGACGCGCAGAACCCCGAGCCCTGAACGGACCCGGGGTTCTGCGGAGCGGAGAGCCGATCAGGCCTGCAGGTTGCCCTGGAGGTCGAGGTTGATCGTGATCTCCTTGCCGACCAGCACGCCGCCGGTCTCCAGCGCGGCGTTCCAGACCAGACCGAAGTCCTCGCGGTTGATCACGGTCGTCGCCGAGGCGCCGGCCTTGTAGGTGCCGTACGGGTCGGTGCCGAAGCCGCCGAAGTCGAACTCGAAGCTGACCGGCTTGGTGATGCCGCGGATGGTGAGGTCGCCGTCGACGAAGAAGTCGCCGCCCTCGACGCGGGCGCCGGTGGAGACGAAGTTCAGCGTCGGGTGGTTCTCCACGTCGAAGAAGTCGGCCGACCGCAGGTGCGCGTCGCGTCCGTCGTCGTTGGTGTCGATCGAGGTCGCGTCGACCAGGGCCTCGACCTTGGCCTCCAGCGGGTTCTCCGGAGCGATCAGGGTCGCGCTCTTCATGCCGAACGAGCCGCGGACCTTCGAGATCATCATGTGGCGCACGCTGAAGGTGACCTCGCTGTGAGTCGGGTCGAGGATCCAGGTGCCCGCACGGTAGCCGGGGACGTCGATGGTGGTCATGTTGCTCCTTAGCGGGAAGTCGTAGCCGCCGATCGGCGACACCGGGAACAACTTACATGCATTTGGATGTATTCCCGTGAATCGAGAATTTCTTTCGGGAACGCGAGGAACCCCGCCGGCACACGGGGGCAGGCGGGGTTCCTGAAGGAGGCGGAGCCGGTCAGCCGACCGCCACCAGGTCGATGATGAAGATGAGCGACTTCCCGGACAGGAAGTGCCCGGCCCCCGCCGGGCCGTATGCCAGGTGCGGCGGGATGACCAGCTCGCGGCGGCCGCCGACCTTCATGCCGGGGATGCCGTCCTGCCACCCCTGGATCAGGCCGCGCAGCGGGAACTGGATGGTCTCGCCGCGACCCCACGACGAGTCGAACTCCTCTCCGGTGTCGTACTCGACGCCGGCGTAGTGCACGGTCACGGTGTCGCCGGGCTTCGCCTCGGCGCCGTCCCCGTCGATGAGGTCACGGATGACGAGCTCCGCGGGAGCGGGGCCGGTGGGCGCGTCGAACTCGGGCTTGGTGCGATCAGTCATGGTCTCCATGTAACCTGACCCACCCGCGACCGGTCAACGCGGAGGTGCCGCCGAGAGCGAACATCGGGCCCTTGACACGGCACAGACCCTGATGCATCCTGAGAACAGGTCAACTCAGCGCTCGGATTCGCTTGCAGGCATCGCCGCAGCACCGGGCGCTGAGTCTTGCTACGACGCGGAACGCTGCGCTCCGACGCGAGCATGGCGAGGTCGAGTGAGCGCAGCGCGTCGAGACCCCGGCGTCCTCAGTATGCGAGCAGCGCCGCCCTGGTCGCCCGGGTGCGCAGCAGCAGCGCGCGCTCGTCCTCCGCCGCATAGGCGTCATGGCCGTTGATCGCCCGCTGCCGCACGGCGGCGAGCTCGGTCGCATCCTTGATGAACGACTTCATCAGTGGGCGCCGGTCCTCGCGCAGTCCCGCGGCCCATGCCAGTCCGGTGCGCCGTCCCGCGGGGGTCGCGAGCATCGTGATCTCCTCCGGCGTGAACCAGCCCGCCGCGGCGTAGTCGGAGAGCCGCACGCGCGTGAGCCGCGCCTCCTCGCGACGCAGGGCCACGATCCCCAGGAT
>JBASAE010000186.1:0-6772 GCA_049654285.1 Microbacterium sp. | reverse complement strand
AGGGGAAGAGTCAGACCCGGCGGACGGTCGCGTGGGGGATGCGGGCCTGCATCACGCGGATCGCCTCGGGGTTGATGTCGACGAGCACCGCGTCACGGCCCAGCGCGGAGGCCACGGCGCCGGTCGTCCCGGACCCGGCGAACAGGTCGAGCACGCGGTCGCCCGGGCGACTGGACGCCTGCACGATGCGACGCAGCACCCCCTCCGGCTTCTGCGTCGGATACCCGGTCTTCTCGCGTCCCGCGGTCGGCACGATCGTGTGCCACCACACGTCGGTGGGCAGCTTGCCCCGGGCGGCCTTCTCGGGCGTGACCAGCCCCGGCGCCATGTACGGCTCGCGGTCCACCGCCTCCGCGTCGAAGAAGTACCGCGCGGGATCCTTCACGTACACCAGGATCGTGTCGTGCTTGGTCGGCCAGCGCCGCCGCGACTTCGCGCCGTAGTCGTAGGCCCAGATCAGTTCGTTGAGGAAGCAGTCGCGTCCGAACACGGCGTCCAGCATGACCTTCGCGTAGTGGGCCTCACGGTAGTCCAGGTGCAGATAGAGCGTGCCGTCGTCGGCGAGCAGCCGCCAGGCCTCCTCCAGCCGCGGCATGAGGAAGTCGCCGTAGTCGTCGAACCGGTCGTCGTAGGCGTGCAGCAGACTGCGCACGCGTTCGTAGCGGTGGCCGTGGAAGCCGTGGTTGATCTCGGTCCCGGATGCCCGTTCCGGACTCGTCGGCTCGGCGTCCGGCTCCGATGGCGCATCGGCCGCCGGATCCTCGTGCCCCGGATGGGGCGTGAACGTCCGTCGGGCGGTGACCAGCTCGCGGGCCTGCACGCGACCGGTGTTGAAGGGCGGATCCAGGTACACCAGGGTGAAGGATCCGGATGCCAGCGTGGACGCGACCTCGAGGTTGTCGCCTTCGACGATCTCGACCGCAGGCTCCGCGGCACCCGGTTCGGGGCCGGTCACGGCACTCGGTGCAGCCACGCGTCGGTGGCGAACTTCGACACGACGAGCGCCTCGGCATCGGCGTACTCGTCGGGGGTGATCGAGCCGTCCTCGGCGCCGGTGAGCGAGCGGAACGTGGCCTTGAACCGCTCGATGATCTCGGCCCGCGGCAGCCCGGTCTGGCTGCGCAACGGGTCGACGCGCTTGGCCGCCGAGGTGGTGCCCTTGTCGCTGAGCTTCTCGCGGCCGATCCGCAGCACCTCGGTCATCACCTGCCCGTCGATGTCGTACGACAGGGTGGCGTGATGCAGCACCCCGCCGTTGGCGAGGCGCTTCTGCGCGGCACCGCCGATCTTGCCCGTGGGCGAGGCGATGTCGTTGAGCGGCTGGTAGGTCGCCTCGATGCCGAGCGAGCGCAGCGCCTGCAGCACCCAGTCGTCGAGGAACGCGTACGAGTCGGCGAACGTCATGCCCTGGACCAGGGACGCCGGCACGTACAGCGAATAGGTGATGATCTGGCCGGACCCCATCAGCATCGCCCCGCCGCCGGAGATGCGACGCACCACGTCGAAGCCGTGTCGCGCGGCGCCCTCCGGGTCGACCTCGTTGCGGTACGACTGGAACGAGCCGATCACCACGGCGGACTGGTCCCACTCCCAGATCCGCAGAGTGGGGCGGCGGCGGCCCTCGCCGACCCGGCCGGTGAGGACCTCGTCGAGGGCGAGGTTCATCCGCGGGGAGACGGCCTTCTCGTGCACGATCTCCCAGTCGAAGTCCCGCCAGCCCGGGGCCGTCACGAGCGCCCGCCGCACGGCGGTGCCGACCGCCTCGGGCGAGAAGCCCAGCAGCTGGGCGCCGTCGGGCAGCGCACCGCGCACGGCCGCGGCGATGGTCGCGGCATCCGCTTCGACCGGCATGCCCTCGACCGCGGCGTTGATGTCGTCGAGAGCCGTGTCCGGCTCGAGGAAGAAGTCGCCGGCGAGCCGGAACCCCCGGATCAGCCCGTCCTGCACCTCGAGGTCGACGACGACGAGCTTGCCACCCGGAACCTTGTACTCACCGTGCATGGCACCAGCTTATGCGCGCGCATCCGCCGGGACCCGGCTCCGCCGCTCGGCCCTCATCCACACGAAGAACCCGGTGACCGTGAAGAAGCCGTAGAACAGGTACATGAACGCGGTCGCGTAGTAACCGGCGGAGAACAGCAGCGGGACGCCGACGGCGTCCACCGCGACCCAGATCAGCCAGAACTCCACCCATCCCCTGGCCATCGCCCAGGTGGCCAGCAGCGAGCCGACGAAGGTCCAGGCGTCACTCCACACGGGCTCGTACGAGCCGAGCACGCGGAAGAGCGGCGTGAGCAGCGCCGTGCCGCCGACCAGCAGGGCGACCAGCAGGATGCGCTGCCGGGTCCCGGCCCACCGCGGCACGACCGCGTGCCCCTCACCGTCGCGGGCCTGCTTCCAGCGCGCCCATCCGTACGCGGACACCGCGATGAACATCACCTGACGGCCGGCCTGGCCGATCAGGTTCGCGGCGTGCTCCGTGCCGAACAGACTGCCCAGGAACACCGTGAGCAGCAGCAGGTTGCCGACGATGCCGACCGGCCAGGCCCACAGCCGGCGCCGCATCGCGCCCAGGGCGCTTGCGAGCCCGAACACGTTGCCGACCACCTCGCGCACCAACAGCGCCGAGGAGCCGATCGCGATCTGCGCGTTGAACGCGTCGGTGAGCCAGCGCAGCAGGTCCATCACAGCCTCCCCAGGGTCGAGCACGGTCACATCCGCAGGGCGGGTTCTCGGTCGCAGGTCCGGATCCCGGCGTGTCGCCCTGCACCTGTCCGTTCACCCTGCATCCGTCGCGTCAGGCGACCGGGAACCGCCGGTCGAGCCAGGCGAGCACGTCGGCGCGCACATCGGCCTGCTGCAGCTCGTTGAAGATCTCGTGCCGGGCGTCCGGGTACACCAGCGTCGTCACGTCGGTGAGCCCGGAGCGCCGCTTGTACGCGTCGGCGAGCTTGTGCACGCTGGCGGGTCCGCCGACGGGGTCGTCGCGGCCGACCAGGAGCAGCAACGGCACATCGCGACCGAGGTCCTTCGCGGGCCTGCCGTACATCTTCGCCGCCTCGATCGGCCCGAACAGCTTCAGCAGCGGCGTCTCGGTGGTGAGCGGATCGTCGTGGAACGCCTGCCATACGGCCGGATCGCGCGCCAGCCATTCCAGCCCATCGGCCTCGGGCCCCTTCCAGCGCGCGTTGAGCGGCAGCGCGTTCATCGTGGCCGGGGTGCGGTACGCGGACCCGCTGAGGATCACGGCGTCGTACGACTCGGGATGCTCGTTCAGCAGCATCTGCGCGAGGAACGAGCCCCAGGAGTGCCCGAGCAGCACCAGCGGCAGGCCGGGATGCGCGGCGCGGATGATGCCGGTGAGCTGCGCACAGGCGGCGACGGCGGCGCGCATCCCGCCCCTGCCGAGACGGCCCAGCTTCGCCGGGTCGTTCCACTGCCGGATGCCGGTGCGGCCGTGCCCGCGGTGATCGTCGGCGTACACGTGGAAGCCCGCCCCGGTGAGCGCGTCGATCAACGCGCCGTACCGACCGGCGTGCTCACCGACCCCGTGCAGCAGCTGCACGACACCGCGGGCCACGCCCTGCGCCGGATACTCGTCGTACACGATCGCGATGCCGTCCGCGTCGGCGAACTCCCTCGTCAGCCCCTCAGCCATGGGATGAGTCTACGGATGCCCGGAGGGAACGGCTCGCCGATCGGCGGACGGCGTCCCCCGCGCTCAGACGATGCGGACGCCCCACCACGCGTGCCCCCGCTCGCCGTCCGCGAGGCGGAGCAGATCGCGGCCCGAATTGAAGGAGTCCGCCGGGCAGGTCTGGGGCTCGAGGGCGAGGCCCCGACGATGCCATCGCGGATCGGGGTTGTCCCCGGTGAAGACCTGCACCCATCCCAGGGCGGACGAGAGCGTCATCTCCAGGCTCGGCTGACCGGCGGCGGAGAGGTGGAGCCGTGCCCGTCCCTCCCGGTCGCGGGGCAGCGCCCCGTAGGCGCGGCTGAACGTCTCGGCTCCCACCCGACGCCCCGCGGTGAAGTCACGATCATCGGGCCCACGGGGCGGCAGGGGCAGTCGTGTCTGCGGCGATCCCTCGATCACGGCGGCCGCGGCGAGCGTGAGCGTCCACTCGTCGACCCGGCCCCCACCCGGGCTCAGGTAGGGGTGGAACCCGAGCCCGAAGGGCGCGACGCCGTCGCCCCGGTGCACCCACTCGGCATCGCAGCGCAGCCCCGCGACGTCGAGGGAGTACCGCACGCGCAGCTCGACGGCGAAGGGATAGACCTCCTTGTCGTACAGCGCGACGCCGAGCGAGACGCACGCGTCGCGCTGGGAGAGCACCTGCCAGCGACGACGGAACGCGAAGCCATGGATCGCATGCCCGAGCGCGTCGTTCACCGGCGCGGTCCGCCGCCGCCCCTCGAACTCGTAGACGGCGCCGGCCAAGCGTCCCGGCCAGGGGGCGAGCACGGCGCCATGGTGGCCGAGATCGGGCGCCGCCTCATCGGGACCGATGAGATGCCGCCGGCCCGCGTGCTCGAAGGACAGCACCGTGGCTCCGCGCTCGTCGACGACCGCCGTGGTGCTCCCCCGGCGCAGCACCAGGCTCATGGCCGGCGGCCCTCTGAGCTTCCCCTCCATGACGGGATTGCATCACATGCAAGCATGTTGCATATGATGCCCCTTCCCGATGTGATCGATGCAGACGACACCCCACCCCGACAGGAGCAGATGTGACGAAGAAGCGAGACGAGCGCCCCTCGCTCGACTCGGTCATCGAGGAGCTGGTCGCCGAGACAGGTCCCTCGTACACGGCCCTCGCCGTCTCCGTGAGCTCTCCGCACACGGAGACCGAGCGGTTCGCGGGGACGCTCGCAATCGACGACAGGACAGCCGTCGACGCCCGCGCGCTGTTCGACATCGCCTCCCTGAGCAAGACGATGGTCGCCGTGCTGGCCGCCCGCCTGGTGGCCGCGCAACGTCTCGACCTCGACGAGCCCGTGCGCCGATACCTCCCCGTCGGCTCGGGGAGCGGCGCCGACCGGATCACGATGCGCCACCTCCTCACCCACACCGCGGGCTTCCCGTCGGACGTGTTCCTCTGGAGGCATCCGCTGATCCCCGCGCCGGAACGGCTGTCGCACGTGCTCTCCACCGCGTTGCAGACCCCTCCCGGCCAGGAGTTCCGGTATTCGTGCACAGGATTCATCGCCGCCGGTGCCGTGCTCGAGCGGATCGCCGGCGCGCCGCTGGACGGCCTGCTGCGAGAGCAGGTGTGGTCCGCGCTCGGCATGGACGACACGGGATACGGCCCGGTCGCCCCGGAGAACGCGGTCGTCACCGAGCGACAGGACTACATCGGTCGGGGCCTCGTGCGCGGCGAGGTCCATGACGAGCTGAGCTGGTACCTCGGCAGCCGCACGGGCAATGCCGGGGTCTTCTCCACCCTCGGCGACATGCGCGCATTCGCGGCGTCGTTCGTCGACGACAGCGCCTTCGGCGCCGAGGTGCACCGACTGACGACCACCGACCAGCGCCCAGCCGGAGCCTGCACGCCGTACCGACACGCGCTCGGCATCCGGATCGGCGACGCGACGTTCATGGGCGACGCGGACGTCATCGGGCACACCGGCTTCACCGGCACGATGTGGTTCGCCGACCCCGCGGGCGGCAGCGCCGGGGTGATGCTGACCAACCGGGTACACCCCTCGCGTGAACTCGTCGACATCGGCCCCCTCCGACGGCGGTTCGTCGAGGCCGCGGCATCCTCCCGTTCCCGGCCGCCGCGTCCAAGCGGGGGTGCGCCATGACGGCCCCTCCGATCATCCGTCCGTTCCGCGATGCAGACGCCGACGCCGTCGTGCGGCTCTGGAACGCGGCCGCACCGCACGACGGCATCTCCATCGAGCGCTTCGCGAGGCGGGTGCTGTTGGACGATCTCTTCGACCCGCGCGGTGCGCTGGTCCTCGAGAGTCCGTCGACGACGGGGCCCGAGCTCCTCGGCTTCGCCCTCGCCAAGGCCGCACCCAAGGGCCGAGTCGGCTGGATCAACGTCCTCCTCGTGCACCCCGGGCATCGCGGACGCGGGCACGGACGCGCCCTCCTCGACGCCGCGCTCTCCTGGCTCACTTCGCCCGCACCCGGCGGACGGGGGGTCGGCGAGGTGCGCTTCTCCGACTCGGTCCCCGAGTACCTGCTGCCCGGGATCGACCGCGATCGGTATCCCGCAGGTCATGCACTCCTCCGGACGGCCGGCTTCGAGGTCGAGTCGCGGCCGGCGGCGATGCGCATCGACCTCTCTGGAGCGGTCGAACCGCCTGAGCTCATCGCCCGACGCCGAGAGCTCGAGGCGGAGGGATGGCGTTTCCGGTACGCACAGCTCGACGACGTCGGGGGGCTCGCCCGGCTCGCCGGCCTGATCGCCGAGGACTGGGGCGCGCTGATGCGCGACGTCCTCCGTCATGGCCTGCCGTTGGAGAGGATCGTCGTCGCGGAGAGCCCCGAACGGGAGGTCCACGGCTGGGCGATGCACGGCACCTACGGCGACTCCCTCGAGCGGTTCGGCCCGTACGGCCTGCATCCGGCCACGCGCGGCAAGGGAGTCGGTGCGGTGCTCCTGCACCGCACGCTCGACGCGATGCGCACGGCGGGGTGCGCTGCGGCCTGGTTCCTCTGGGCCGACGAAGGCACCGCCGCGTCACGCCTCTACGAACAGAGCGGCTTCCGCGTCTTCCGCCGGTTCGACATCATGGTCCGCCGGACCGAGTAATTGCACTG
>JBASAE010000185.1:0-4515 GCA_049654285.1 Microbacterium sp. | reverse complement strand
GCGGCCGTGTCCGTGTCGCGCTGGCGACGCTGACGGCGAGCTGAGAGGCGCCCGCGGGGCGGGCCCGGTGTTCGCGGGATAGGCTGGTTGATCATGAACGACGCTCCGATCGGCATCTTCGATTCCGGGGTCGGCGGGCTCACCGTCGCGCGGGCCATCCGGGCTCAGCTGCCGCAGGAGTCGATGGTCTACATCGGCGACACCGCGCATTCGCCGTACGGGCCGAAGCCGATCGCTGAGGTGCGCAGGTACGCCCTCGAAGTGCTCGACACGCTCGTCGAGCAGGGCGTCAAGATGCTGGTGATCGCCTGCAACACCGCGTCGGCCGCGATGCTGCGCGATGCCCGTGAACGCTACGACGTCCCCGTCGTCGAGGTGATCGGACCCGCCGTCCGCCGCGCGGTGTCGACGACCAGGAACGGCCGCATCGGGGTGATCGGCACAGTCGGCACGATCGGGTCGCGGGCCTATCAGGACATGCTCGAGGTGAACGAACGGCTCGACGTGTTCACCGCCGCCTGTCCGCGTTTCGTGGAGTTCGTCGAGGCGGGCATCACCGGGACCCCCGAGGTGCTCGCAGTCGCCGAGGGCTACCTGGGCCCGTTGCGCGACGCGGGCATCGACACCCTGGTGCTCGGATGCACGCACTATCCGTTCCTCCGCGGCGCGATCAGCTACGTGATGGGCGAGGGCGTGACCCTCGTCTCCAGCGACGACGAGACGGCGGCCGACGTGTACCGGCAGCTGGTGCGCGGCGATCTGCTCGCCTCGGGCGGCGTGCCGCCCGCGCTCGTCTACGAGGCGACCGGCGGCTCCGCCGACGACTTCGCCGCCCTCGCCAACCGGCTGATGGGCCACGAGGTGCGCGACGTGCAGCTCGTGCAGACCGGCGTCATCACCCTGCCCGACCTGTCGGATCTCGTCGATCCGGTCTGACCCCGTGTGAACCCCCGAGAGGAACCCATGCCCGACATCGTCCGCGCCGACGGCCGCACCGCCGACCAGCTTCGCGAGATCACCATCGAACGCGGGTGGTCCGCGCAGGCCGAGGGATCGGCGCTGATCAGCTTCGGCGGCACGAAGGTGCTGTGCACGGCCTCGTTCACCAACGGCGTGCCGCGCTGGCTGACAGGGAAGGGCAAGGGCTGGGTCACCGCCGAGTACGCCATGCTGCCGCGCGCCACCAACACGCGCAACGACCGGGAGAGCGTGAAGGGACGTATCGGCGGGCGCACGCACGAGATCTCCCGCCTGATCGGCCGCGCGCTGCGCGCGGTGGTCGACACCAAGGCACTCGGCGAGAACACCATCGTGATCGACTGTGACGTGCTGCAGGCCGACGGCGGCACCCGCACCGCGGCGATCACCGGCGCCTACGTCGCGCTCGCCGATGCGATCGAGTGGGGTCGCGAGAAGAAGTTCATCGGCAGGAACGCGACGCCGCTGTTCGACTCGGTCGCGGCGGTGTCGGTCGGCATCATCGACGGGGAGCCCATGCTCGATCTGGCATATGTCGAGGACGTCCGCGCCGAGACCGACATGAACGTGGTGGTCACCGGGCGCGGCCTGTTCGTCGAGGTGCAGGGCACCGCCGAGGGCGCGCCGTTCGACAAGCGCGAGCTCGACGCGCTGCTGGAGCTGGGCGTGAACGGCTGCGCCGAGCTGAGGGACCTCCAGGCGAAGGCCCTCGCGTGAAGGTCGTCCTGGCGACCCACAACCCGCACAAGATCGAGGAGTTCCGCGCGCTCGTCGCGAGCATCCGGCCCGATCTCGAGATCGTCGGCTACGACGGCCCCGAACCGGTCGAGGACGGTGTGACGTTCGCGCAGAACGCGCTCATCAAGGCCCGGGCGGCAGCAGCGCACACGGGCCTCCCCGCGGTGGCAGACGACTCCGGCATCTGCGTCGACGTGCTGGGCGGGTCGCCCGGCGTGTTCTCGGCGTACTGGGCGGGTCAACGGAAGGACGCGGTCGCCAACCTCGAGCTGCTGCTCGACCAGCTGCGCGACATCGCGGACCCGCACCGGGCCGCACAGTTCCACTCCACGATCGCGCTGGTCGTTCCCGGCGGCGAGGAGCGCACGGTCGAGGGGATCTGGCCCGGACGGCTGGCGCAGGCGCCGGCGGGGAGCGGCGGCTTCGGCTACGACCCGATCTTCATCCCCGACGGTCAGGACGCCGGGGCTGAGCGCACCGTGGGGGAGTTCTCCGCCGCCGAGAAGCAGGCGGACTCGCACCGCGCCCGGGCGTTCGCCGCTGTGCTGCCGCTGCTCGCCGACCTCTGATCGGGGTACGGGCCGACACGGATGCCGGCTGACTCGCCGAGGGATCTGCCGCCGATTGCTCTGAGCCCGTCCGCCCGTGGCCCCGACACTGAGAATCGTTACCGTTCCCGACTAGCCGGAACAGGCCGACCCCGGTGATTTTCCGGCCTAGCCTGGAGGCATGCACGATCACGCCCCTGCCGGCATCCGCTCTGCGAGCAATCGTCGGCTCCTGACGATCTCCCTGTGCCTCACGGCCACGGTGATGATCGTGCAGGTCATCGGCGCGATCATCAGCGGCTCGCTCGCGCTGCTGGCCGATGCCGCGCACATGTTCACCGACTCCTCCGCGCTCGTGATCGCGCTGATCGCGAGCGCGGTGGCGGCTCGTCCCGCCGACGACCGCCGGACGTTCGGCTACCAGCGCGCCGAGGTCTTCGGGGCGCTGATCAACGCGATCATCCTCATCGTGCTGGCGACCGTGGTCGCGGTGCGCGGCATCGGCCGGCTGCTGCATCCCGCCGATGTCGAGGTGCAGGGCGGGGTCATGCTCGTCATCGCGATCGTCGGCATGGTCGCGAACGCGATCTCGATGTGGCTCCTCAGCAGGGCGCAGAAGCACAGCATCAACGTGCGTGGCGCGTACCTGGAGGTGATGGGCGACCTCATCGGATCGGTCGGGGTCATCATCGCCGCGATCATCATCACCACGCTCGGCTGGATGCAGGCGGATGCGGTCGCCTCGCTGTTCATCGCGGTGATGATCGTGCCGCGGGCGATCTCGCTGCTCCGCGAGGTGTTCTCCGTTCTCGCCGAGTCGGCGCCGAAGGGCACCCAGGTCGGCGAGATCCGTGAGCACCTGCGCGGCTATGACGGCGTGGTCGACGTGCACGACGTGCACGTGTGGCAGCTCACGCGCAGCGCGCCGGTGTTCACGGCGCACGTCCGGGTCGATCCCGACGTGCTCACGGACGGACGGGCGGCGACGCTGCTGGACGAGTTCCATTCCTGCCTCTCCGACCATTTCGACGTCGAGCACTCGACGTTCCAGCTGGAGCCCGCCGATCGCTCCGAGTGCGAGGCGGCGCACGACTGAGGCTTCAGGTCGCGCTGTGCCCTACCTAAAGCGCGGTGTCAGCGGACCTGGATGAGAGCGTCAGGACTCGATGCGGATGTCTGACACCTGCTTGTCGGCACGCAGGCCGCGCCAGCGCGCATGGCGCAGGATTCCCGAGGGCGTCCAGTTCGCGAACTCGACCTCGCCGATCAGCTCGGGGCGGACCCAGAGGGCATCGGACGCGTCGGCCTCGGGCACGCCTCCGGCGGACGGCCGATCGGTGCGCAGCGGGTCGAGACGGGTGGTGAGGTCGTGCAGCATCCGGTCGGTGAAGCCCGTACCGACGCGGCCGATGTAACGCAGGCCGCCCGCGGCATCCGGAACCGCCAGCAGCAGGGAGCCGATCGTGCCCGTGCGATCCCCCCTGCCCGGGCGGATGCCGACGATGACGGCCTCCTGCATGCGGGTGAGCTTCAGCTTGAGCCAGGAGTCCGAGCGGACGCCCGGGCGGTAGACCGCGCCCGGGTCCTTGACGACCACGCCCTCCAGGCCGAACTCCCGGCTCGCCGCCAGCGCGGCGTCGACGTCATCGAACACCGGCGGCACCTGCACCGGCGCGTCGAGTCCGGTGACCACCTGCTCCAGCAGCTCGCGTCGTTGCCGCAGGGGCATGCCGGTGAGATCGTGGCCGTTCAGTCTCAACAGGTCGAACACCAGGTACACGATCGGCGTCCGCACGACCTCGCGCTCGATCTCGCGGGCGCGGGTGAGGTGCATCCGATCCTGCAGCCGGGTGAAGCTCGGCCGGCCATCGACGTCGAAGGCGACGATCTCGCCGTCGAGCACGGCGTCTTCGGCGGGAAGGTGCGGGGCGCCGTCGGCGGTGAGCTCGGGATAGCGGGCGGTGATGTCGTTGCCGCTGCGCGCGTGAAGCTGCAGGGAGCCGCCCTGGTCCCCGGTCCGCCAGGTGCCGATGGCGCGGATGCCGTCCCATTTGATCTCCGCCCAGCCGCGACCGCGTGCGCGTCCCGGGGTTCCCGTCTCGGCGAGCATGGGCGCGGGGGAGGGGGCGGCCGCGGGTGAGGAGGAGACGATCCGCGGCCGTGTGGCATGCGCCGGCGTCGGCGCGGACACGGATCGCGGCGGGGGGATCGGCGCCTCCGCTCGCGTCGCTGACAGCGCGGCGAGCGGATC
>JBASAE010000184.1:0-3177 GCA_049654285.1 Microbacterium sp. | reverse complement strand
GTGGACGGTCTTCCTCGCGGCGCATGCGCTCGTGGCCTGGCTCGGCTGGGTGCTGCCCAGCCAGCCGATGGGCGATGTCGTGCTCGTCTACCAGCCCTGGTCGCATTCGGCGCTGAGCGGGGGAGCGGTCGTCGGCATCACGGAGTCGTGGGTGTATCCGCAGCTCGCGCTCGTGCCGATGCTGATCGCCTATCTGCTCTCGCTCCCGCTCATCGGCCCGATGGACGCCCTGGGCGCGTACCTCATCGCGTGGGCGGTGCTGGTGACGGCGCTCGACCTGACCGGGTTCGCGGTGCTGGTGGGCCGCGGCCGCACGCATCGGCGCCGCGTGGCCGGATGGTTCTGGTGTGCCGCGCTGCTGCTGCTCGGCCCGATCGCGATGTACCGGCTGGATGCGGTGACGGTGCCGCTCGCCGTGATCGGCGGGCTCTGGCTCGCGTCGAGGCCGGGGATCGCGACGGCGCTGCTCACCGTCGGAGCCTGGATCAAGGTCTGGCCGGCCGCGCTCGTGCTCGCTGCGGCGATCGCCGTCCGGCAGCGCATCAGGGTCGTCCTCACCGGCGCGGCGGTGACCGCGGGGGTCATCCTGACGTTGTTCCTGCTCGGTGCGGACCATGCGCTGTTCGGCTTCCTCGGGCAGCAGACCGGCCGCGGACTGCAGATCGAGGCCGTCGGTGCGACGCCGTTCCTCTGGATGGCCGCCGCCGGCGCGGCGTCCATCGTCTACAGCCGCCAGATCCTGACCTTCCAGATCGAGGCGCCGGGCGCAGCGGTCGTCTCGGACCTGCTCACCCCGCTGATGGCGCTCGCCGTCGTCGCCGTGGTGGTGCTCGGCGCGGTGAAGACGCTGCGCGGCGCCGCCTGGCAGCGTCTGTTCCCGCCGCTCGCCCTGGTGCTGGTGACCGTGCTCATCGTGGCCAACAAGGTCGGGTCGCCGCAGTTCCAGACCTGGCTCATCGCCCCGGTCGTCCTCTGGCTGGTGCTGGATCGCACCCGGGCGACGACGCCGGCCCTGCTCGTGCTGGGGCTGTGCGCGCTCACCTTCCTCGTCTACCCGCTCGGCTACGACGCGCTGCTGCGCGCCGAGCTCCTGCCCGTGCTGCTGTTGACCGTCCGCAACGCGCTGCTCGTCGTGTTGGGCGTCATCGGCCTGCGCGCGCTGCTGCGCGTACCCGTCCCTCGTGTCCGTGTCGAACGATCCCCAGGAGGCCATTCATGATCGTCGCATTCTCCGTCGCCCCTTCCGGAACCGGGCGCGCCGACGGCTCCGTCCACGACGCGGTCGCCGCCGCGGTACGAGTCGTGCGCGCGTCGGGGCTGCCGCATCGCACCTCGAGCATGTTCACCGAGCTCGAGGGGGACTGGGACGAGGTGATGGACGTGGTCAAGCGGGCCACCGAGGCCGTGCTGCCGTTCGGCTCCCGGGTCTCCTTGGTCCTGAAGGCCGACATCCGTCCGGGATACTCCGGCGAGCTCGACGGGAAGCTGGAGCGCCTGGAACGCGCCCTCGATGACTGACGGGCTGCCGGTCGCAGGGACGGCGGTGGTCCTGAGAGAGGCGACGGCGGGGATGCAGGTGCTGTTGCTGCGTCGGCCCGACCGCGGCTCGTTCGGCGGAGCCTGGGTGTTCCCGGGCGGCGTGGTCGAACCCGCGGACGCCGGTGCCGGGGAACGCGAGCGGGCGAGGTCGGCCGCGCTGCGCGAGACGCGGGAGGAGGCCGGAATCCGCATCCGCGACCTCGTCGCGCTGTCCTGCTGGGAGCCCCCCGCGCAGGCGCCCAAGCGCATCCGCACCTGGTTCTTCCTGGCCCGCGAGGACGGCGACGAGGTGTCGATCAATCCCGGCGAGATCGAGGACGCTGCCTGGATGACGGTGCCCGAGGCCTTCGCCCGGCACGAGGCGGGGACCCTGGAGCTGTGGCCGCCCACCTGGGTCACGCTGCACGGCCTGCTGCGGCATCGGACGCTCGCCGAGACGATGGCGGATGTCGGCGAGCCGCCGCTGTTCCGCACCCGGGTGCGGACGTCCGACGGCGGCCAGCAGCTGCTCCTGCCGGGAGACGAGGAGCATCCGGATGCGCCCGGCGGCACCGGCGCTCGGCACCGGCTCGTCACCGGACCGCGGCCCTGGCGTTACGAGCGCTCGTGACCCTCTCCCGCGATCGCCGGGGTCAAGAGGACAGCAGACGGCGCAGGTGCGTGCCGACCTCGTCGGTCTCGATGAGGAAGCCGTCGTGCCCGAAGTCGCTGGTGAGCACCACCGCCTCGTCGTCGATCGTGTTCGGGATACTGCGCGCGATGCGCTGCTGCCCGTCGACGGGGAACAGCCGGTCGGAGTCGATGCCCAGCACGAGCGTCCTGGCCGTCACCCGATGCAGTGCGTCCTCGACACCGCCGCGGTCTCGGCCGATGTCGTGCGAGTTCATCGCCTCGACCAGCGTGAGATAGCTGTTCGCATCGAAGCGGCGGGTGAACTTGTTGCCGTGGAAGTCGAGGTACGACTCGACGGCGAACCGCCCGCCGCGGCCCAGGGGTGACAGCTCGGACTGCCAGGAGCGCTGGAAGCGCTGGTTCAGCTCGATCGGACTGCGGTAGTTCAGCAGCGCCATCCGGCGGGCGAGCGCGAGGCCCCGATGCGGGCCCTCGCCGAGCGGGGCGTCGTAGTACTCGCCGCCGTCGAAGCGCGGATCCATCCGCACCGTCTCGAGCTGTACGAAGTTCACCGCGAGCTGGTCGGCGGTGGTCACCGGCGGGGAGGACAGCACGGCCAGCCTCTCGACGCGGGCCGGATGCGTGACCGCCCACTCCAGCGCGTGCATGCCGCCCATCGAGCCGCCGATCACCGCGGCCCAGCGGTCGATGCCGAGCGCGTCGGCGAGCAGCGCCTGGGCGGCGACCTGATCGCGGATGGTCAGGTAGGGGAACCGGGACGCCCACTCGCGGCCGTCGGGGGCGATGCTCGCCGGTCCGGTCGACCCCTGGCATCCTCCGAGGATGTTCGGTGCGATCACGCACCACTCGTCGGTGTCGAGCGCGCCGCCCTCGCCCACGATGTCGTCCCACCACCCCCCGGTGGGGTGTCCGGGGCCCGCGGCGCCGCGCACATGGCTGTCGCCGGTGAGGGCGTGGAGCACGAGGATCGCGTTGTCGCGGGCCTCGTTCAGCTCGCCCCAGGAC
>JBASAE010000183.1:0-4544 GCA_049654285.1 Microbacterium sp. | reverse complement strand
CCTTCTCTGCGGATATCTAGTTCCTGGAGATCGCGATCATGCGCAGGATCTCGACGTACAGCCAGACGACGGTGACCATGATGCCGAAGCCGCCCAGCCAGCCGAACTTGCGCGGGGCGCCGTTGCGCACGCCCTGCTGGATCCGGTCGAAGTCCAGCACGAGCGAGTACGCGGCCATGAACACGACCAGGACGCCGATGATCAGCCCGAGCGGGATGCCGCCGATCTTCGCGCTGAACAGGCCGAAGGCGTTGCTGTTCACGCCGGTCCACATCAGGATGAGGTTCAGCACCGAGAAGACCAGGTAGCCGATCATCGCGATCATGACGATCTTGGTCATCTTCTTCGAGGCGCGGATCTTGCCGCTCGCGAACAGCGCGAGCGTCACGCCGACGACCGCGACGGTCGCGAGCGTCGCCTGCATGACGACGCCGGGGTACATGACCTCGAAGAACGCCGAGATGCCGCCGACGAAGAGGCCCTCGAAGGCGGCGTAGGCGAAGATCAGCGCCGGACGCACGCTCTTGCGCGAGGTGAACGTGACGACCATGGCGAGCACGAAGCCGCCGAGCGCGCCGAGCATCCACGGCCACAGCGCGGGCTGGAAGTCGCTGTACGGGTCGAACCTCGGAGCGGCGATGCCGCCCAGGGTGAAGAACCAGCCGATCACCGCGGTGACCAGCAGGATGCCGAACAGGCCGGCCGTCTTCCAGACGGTGTCCTCGACGGTCATCCGGTCGGTCTCGATCGCGCCCGCCGACGGGGCGGCGTACATGCCCTCCAGCTGCGCGCCGAGCGCGGCATTCATCCCGGCGTGCGCGGCGGATGCCGACTGCGCGGCCTGGCCGGGCTGCGCACCGGGGGCGCCGGGGTAGGTCGCGACGTTGCGGGGATCCTGCTGCTGGAACGCCGGGTTGTTGAATGCGAAATTGCTCATGGTGGCCTCTTCTCCCGAAGGAATGGTCAACGTGGTACCAGAATACGGGCAGTCGGCTATGAATGAGGTGCTTTACGCTGAGAGCGTGCCCAGGAGATCACCGCTCGTCATCGGCCATCGTGGGGCCCCCGGGTACCGCCCCGAGCACAGCCGATCGTCCTACGAGCTGGCGATGGCGATGGGGGTGGACGCCGTCGAGCCCGACGTGGTCGCCACGGCGGACGGCGTGCTCGTCATCCGGCACGAGAACGAGATCTCCGGCACGACGGATGTCGCTGACCACCCGGAGTTCCAGGATCGCCGGGTCACGAAGGAGATCGACGGCGAGACGCTGACCGGCTGGTTCACCGAGGACTTCACCTGGGACGAGCTGTCCGTGCTGCGCTGCCGCGAGCGGCTGCCGACGCTGAGACCGTCGAGCGCGAGCTTCGACGGCACGCAGCCGATCCTGCGGCTGACCGATCTGCTCGACCTGGTGCGGGCCTCGTCGGTCGAGCACGGCCGTGAGATCGGGGTGGTGCTCGAGATCAAGCACGCCACGTACTTCGCGGGGATCGGCCTCGACCTGGTCCCCCTCATCGTGCGCGATCTGCATCGGGCGGGCTGGGCCGACGGATCGCTCCCGCTGATCGTCGAGTCGTTCGAGCAGTCCGTCCTGGGCGGCCTGCGCGAGCAGGGCATCGCCGCCTCCTTCGTCTACCTGATCGAGGCGGCGGGCCGGCCCTACGATCTGGTCGCCGCGCTGGGCAGGGCGGCGCCCACCTACCGTTCGCAGGTGGGACCGGCAGGGCTGGACCGGCTGGTCGGCGCGGTCGACGGCATCAGCGTCGACAAACGGATGCTGCTGACCCGCGGCGCCGGGCTGGTCGACGACGCCCATGCGCGAGGGCTGCGCGTGTTCACCTGGACCTGCCGGCCCGAGAACGCGTTCCTCGCCGCCGAGTACCGCGGCCGGGGCGGGAAGGCGGCGTTCGGCGCGTACGAGGCCGAGTGGGATGCGATCGCCCGCACCGGGGTCGACGGGGTGTTCGTCGACCATCCCGACCTCGGCGTGGGGTTCTTCCGGAGCGCATAGCCCGGCGCTCGCTAGAGTTCCGCTATGGCGAGGGAGCGGATCGGCGGTGGGCGGCTGCGCGGCGTGCTCGCGGCCGGTGTCGCGATCCTGCTGCTGGTCGCCGGGTTCGGCGTCGCCATCGGCGTCGGCGACGCGCTCGGGATCCGTTCCGAACCCGCCGAGCGGATGGGATCAGCGCCCGTGGCGGCCGGGGAGCCGGGCCGGTCGCTGCCGCTGCGGATGACCGATCTGGGTGCCGTCGGCGTGGTCGCGGATCCCGAGCAGTGGCGGCCGGGAACCGACTACTCGCACGCCTCGAAGGCCTTCGCCGACGTGCTGCTGCCCGCCGCGCCGTACATCGACGAGACCGCGCTCGCCGCGGCCTACGACGAGTTCGACGCCTATCTGCTCCGCATGCTCGACGAAGGCTACAATGCGGTCGCCTTCCCCGGGTTCGTCGAGTTCGTCACGTTCGCGGGCGTCGACGGCGTGTATCCGGAGGGCGACGACCACATCGCCCGCGCCCTCGCGCTGCGCGCCGCCTTCGGCCCGTTCTGGGACCGTGCGCACGAGCTCGGCGTGAGGGTGTTCCTGCGCACCGACATGCTCACCCTCACCACGCCGCTCGAGGCCTACCTCCGTGACCGGTTCGGCTCGCTCGACACCGAGGATCCCGGCCTCTGGGAGGTCTACGCGGCCGGGCTCGACGAGCTCTACGAGGCCGAGCCGTCCGTCGACGGCGTGCTGATCCGCATCGGCGAGGCCGGCCGGGTCTACGACGTCGAGGGATGGGACTACTACTCCTCCCTTGCCGTCACGTCCCCCGCGGCCGTGCGCACGATGCTGCAGGCGCTCACCGCGCAGGCGGAGGCCACCGGGCGCGAGGTGATCTTCCGCACCTGGAGCGTCGGGGTCGGCGCGGTCGGCGACATGCACACGAATCCGGCGTCCTACGAGGCCGTGCTCGGCGGCATCGACTCGCCCGCGCTGATCGTCTCGACCAAGTACACCCTCGGCGACTTCTACAGCTGGTTGCCGCTGAACCGGACGCTGCTGCAGGGCGATCAGCGCCGCATCGTCGAGTTCCAGAGTCGCCGCGAGTTCGAGGGCAGCGGCGCCTTCCCGAACGACCTCGGCGCGGAGTATGCCTGGGCGCTCCGGACGCTGCTCGCCGGCAACCCGCACATCGAGGGCGTCTGGGCCTGGGCGCAGGACGGCGGGCCGTGGCGGGCGGGGCCGATGATCCTGTACGGGAAGGCCGGGTTCTGGCAGCTCGCCGACCTGAACCAGCGGCTGATCGGCGTGCTCGCGCAGGATCCGTCCGCGGATCCCGCGGAGGTCACCGCCGCCTGGGCGCGGGAGTGGTTCTCCGACGACCCCGATACCGTGCGGGCGATCGTCGATGCGATGGCGCTCTCGCGCACCGCGATCGAGCAGGGACTGTACATCCCGCCGTTCGCCGAGCGGCGGGTGGCGGCGATCGGCCTGGAGCCGCCGCCCATGATGTGGATCTTCGAGTGGGACATCCTCACCGGCGACTCCGCGGTGCTCGACGTGGTCTATGAGATCTCGAAGGAGCGCATCGACGAGGCGATCGCCGGCGGTGATGCCGCGGAGCAGGCCGTGCAGCGGATGCACGACGGCCTCGCCGCGACGGATCCCGCGACCTGGCGCGATCCCGCCCTGCGCGAGTCGTTCCTCGGTGCGCTGGACTACGAGCAGGACGTGCTGGGGCTGCTCGCCGACTACCGCGCGATGGTGCTGCACCAGGCTGCCTGGCACGACACCCTCTCCGCGGAGCAGCACCGGCAGTGGCGCATCGCCCGGGACGCCTTCCAGGTGCGTGCGGCGGAGCACCTGCGGGCCTATCAGGGCGACGTCGACCATCCCGCGTACAACCTCATCGCGGCGGAGCTCGGCGTGCAGCGCGGCGATCGCGACCCGGCGATGGCCTGGGCGGCGCGCGTGCTGCTCGTGCTCGCCGCGGCGTGGCTGCTGACCGGGGTCCTCGTGTTCCGGGCCCGGCGGATGCCCGGCGCCGGCGCGCGGACGGCTCCGGGATCTGCGCGTTCCGCCCCGGCCATCGCCGCGTCCGCGTGGATCCTGCTGACCGGCGCGATCAGACCCTGGCGGGCCGAGGAGTCGGTCCGTGCTCCGGGCCGAGGGGGTCGGCTGCTGCTGATGACGGTCCCCGGGGCGCTGCTGGTCGCCACCCTCCTGGTGCAGACGTCGTTCCTGTCGGTCTGGCATCCGCTGCTGACGCTCGGTGCCTGGGCGGTGTTCGTCGCCGTGCTCCTCCTGCTGCTGCGGGGACGATCGTGGGGACCGCTGGCGGTGATCGGGGGAGTGACGGTGCTGCGCTGCATCCTCGCCCTCGCCGCCGTCTCGGTGACCGGGCCCGGCGGGTACTGGTTCGCCTTCTGGACGGATCCGCTGCGGCGCACGGCGTACATCACCGTCGCGCTCGCGCTGTTCCTGTGGCTGTTCGTCGCGGCGGGGTGGTCCCTGGCGGGTGCGATCGGCGCACGACGGGCGCTGGGAGCGGTGCTGACC
>JBASAE010000182.1:0-3886 GCA_049654285.1 Microbacterium sp. | reverse complement strand
GAGCAGGTCGTGGCCGCGAGGGTCCTTGTTCATGAAGTGGGCGGCGACGAATCCACCGATCACGCCGATCAGGAGCCACAGCAGGTTCTTCATCCCGCCATCCTACGACGAGAGGCGCCGGGGATTCCCGACGCCTCTCGTCGTATACGGCTCGCTGGATCAGCGCAGCACTGTGCGTCGCTTAGCGCGCCGCGTAGCCGGCACCCGCTGGCGCGGCTGCCGGGACACAGTGCGCGTCTGGCCGCTGCGCGGCTCGAGTACTGCGCGTCGCTTAGCGCGCCGCGTAGTACTCGACCACGAGCTGCACCTCACAGGTCACGGGGACCTCGGCACGCTTCGGGCGACGGACCAGGCGGGCCTGGAGCTTGTCGAGCTCGACCTCGAGGTAGCCCGGGACCGGGGGCAGGACATCGGCGTGGCCACCGGCGGCGGCGACCTGGAACGGCTCCAGCTCCTCGCTCTTCGGCTTGACGTGGATGAGCTGACCCGGCTTCACGCGGAACGACGGACGATCGACGAGCTGGCCGTCCACGAGGATGTGGCGGTGCACGACGAGCTGACGCGCCTGCGCGGTGGTGCGGGCGAAGCCCGCCCGCAGCACGAGGGCGTCGAGGCGCATCTCGAGCAGCTCGACCAGGTTCTCACCGGTCAGGCCGTCCTTGCGGCGGGCCTCGTTGAACGCGATGCGCAGCTGCTTCTCGCGGATGCCGTACTGCTCGCGCAGACGCTGCTTCTCGCGCAGCCGGACGGCGTAGTCGCTGTCGGCCTTGCGCTTGGTGCGGCCGTGCTCGCCCGGAGCGTAGGGACGCTTCTCGAGGTAGCGGGCGGCCTTCGGGGTGAGCGGGATTCCCAGCGCGCGGCTGAGACGGACCTTGCGGCGGTCCTGGGACTTCGTGACCACGAAGCATTCCTTCCATGACGCGGCCGCGACTTTCGCGACTCGCGGGCGTATCGCCTCGGTTCCCCCTCTCTGCTGCGCACGCCGGGGCGCATCGGAGAGTGTTCCAGGAGTGGAGGGATGCCCGAAACCACGGTTTCGAGCCGATCAATGCTATCAGGTCGCGGGCCGCAGCCGGGACTCCACCACAACCACCCCCGGGCCGTGCTCCGCATCCATCCGCCGCTGGAGGGCACCCTCGTCGTGCACGACGTCGACGACCACGCGCTCGCCCACCCCATCCACCGTCACGCCGAGCGGCCGCCGTTCCGGTGCGGCCTCGGATCCGAGATCCGCGATCAGCTCATCGGCGATCGCCTGCAGCTCGGCCTCGGTGTGCCGTGCGGACGACACGCACAGCATCCCGCCCCAGACCTCGCGGAGCTCTCGCTCGGCCGCGGCGACGTCGCCGACCACCCGCACGTTGACGACCGTGAGGTCGGGGTGGGGCGCGGTGGCGGCGAGCTGCTCGTCCGGAGTCGCGTCAGCGCCGGGGAGGGGACCCGCGACCTGTCCACCCATGACGAGCTGTAGCCGTCGAGCTGGGCCGCACGCACGAACACCCGATCCAGGCTCTCCGCCGTCGTCCTGCTCTGATCGCGCACGGCCCATCCCCCGTCCGGCTCGGGACAGGGTGTCGTGAAGAGCCGTCGCTCGTCCTGGTCCACCCCGTCCGGGGACGACTCGTCGACCCGCTGCACCGATGACGGCGTGAACGCGAAGGCATCCGCGTCATAGGCCCCGGTGAGGGTGAAGTCCCCCCAACGCACCGATGATGCCTCGTCATAGGCGCCGGTCCACGAAGGCCAGTCCCAGCCGATGAGCCTCAGTGCTCCGCCTCCGCATTGCGGCGGAAGGCTCTCCAGGATCATCCCCACGCAGAGCTCCGCGCCCTCTCCACGATCGAACACCACTCCGGTCACGGTGAACGTCTCATCGGCCGGGGCCGCGCGATCGTCACCCGCCCCCGCGGGCGTCGACGAAGCGCATGCCGTGAGCGTCGCGAGGCCCAGTGCCAGAACCGGCAACGTCGCGCGGGCAGCGGTCCGTGCCGCCGAGACGATCATCATCCTGGTCCTCCCCGGGTGCGGTACGCCGTGCGAGCGCCCTCGTCGAAGAGTGTCCGCCGTCGTCCGATCGTCTCACCGATCGCCGAGGATACGACGGATCCGTTCCAGACGGGCGGCGACGTCGCGCTCGGCTCCCAGAGGCTTCGGGGAGTAGTAGCGACGGCCGTCGAGCTCGTCGGGCAGGTACTGCTGCGGCACGACGCCGGCCTCCGCGTCGTGCGGATAGCGATACCCCTTCCCGTGGCCGAGCCGCTTGGCACCCGGATAGTGCGCATCGCGCAGATGCACGGGGACGCGTCCGAAGCCGCCCGCGCGGACGTCGGCGATCGCCTGATCGATGCCGAGGTACGCCGCGTTCGACTTCGCCGTCGTGGCGAGGTACACCGTCGCCTCGGCCAGGGGGATGCGCCCCTCCGGCATGCCGATGAAGGCCACGGCATCCGCCGCCGCGGTCGCGATGACCAGTCCGTGGGGGTCGGCGAGCCCGACGTCCTCGGCTGCCGAGATGACCAGCCGGCGGGCGATGAACCGGGGGTCCTCCCCCGCCTCGATCATGCGTGCGAGATAGTGCAGGGCCGCGTCCGGATCGGAACCGCGGATCGACTTGATGAACGCGCTGATGACGTCGTAGTGCTCGTCGCCCTGACGGTCGTAGCGCAGCAGCGCACGATCGACCGCCTGCGCGACGTCGTCGGCCGTGATCTGGGGCACAGCCCCCTGTTCGGCGTTCGAGAGTGCCACGGCGGCCGCGGCCTCCAGCCCGGTGAGTGCGCGACGTGCGTCCCCCGAGGCCAGCCGCACCAGGGCTGCCGCCGCCGCGTCGTCGAGCGAGACCGTGCCGTTCAGCCCGCGGGCGTCCGCCACCGCGCGGGAGACCAGCATGCCGATGTCGTCGTCGGTGAGCGGCTGCAGAGTGAGCAGCAGAGACCTCGACAGCAGCGGCGAGATGACCGAGAACGACGGGTTCTCGGTGGTCGCGGCGATGAGGATGACCCAGCCGTTCTCGACGCCGGGGAGCAGGGCGTCCTGCTGCGCCTTGGTGAACCGGTGGATCTCGTCGAGGAACAGGATCGTCGTCTGGCCGTACAGGTCGCGCTGCGTCACCGCCTCCTGCATGACCTCGCGCACGTCCTTCACGCCGGCGGTGATCGCGGAGAGCTCGACGAAGCGTCTCCCGGATGAGCGCGCGATCGCCTGGGCGAGCGTGGTCTTGCCGGTGCCCGGCGGGCCCCAGAGGATGATCGACACCGCACCGGGAGCCGCCGCGTCGGGATCGGCGAGGGCAACGATCGGGGAACCGGCCCGGAGCAGATGCTGCTGGCCCGCGATCTCGTCGAGCGATACCGGGCGCATCCGCACGGCCAGCGGTGTCTGGCCGGACATCAGGGATGCAGCGGAGGTCATGCGTCCAGGCTAGTGCGGGCCGCCGACACCGCGGCGCGCGCACCGGGTAGGCTCGCAGCGGACGGTCCGAGAGACGGAGAACGGATGGCACGGGGCAACCAGAACGCTCAGCGCGCACGGAACGACGCCGAACGCGCGCGCAGATACGCCGCCCGCGCCGCCTGGCACGAGTCCCGCATCCGCCGCCGCGTCCGCGACAACGTGATCGCGTCGGTCGTCGGCGGCGTGCTGGTGCTCGCCGCGATCGGCAGCCAGGTGGCCCACGCGCAGAACGACCCGCCCACGCCGTCCCCCTCGCCGAGCCCGGCCGCGACGAACCCGTCGACCCCTGGGCCATCGCAGACCCCGGAGGCGACGCCGACTCCCTAGCGTCCCCTCGTGGGATGTCGCGGACATGACCTAGGCTGGTGGGCGTCCCTTCCGCCTCCCGCGGTACGCCGCGCAAGGAGAACATCGTGTCCGAGCCGTCGACGCC